>CADBNS010000085.1 GCA_902796065.1 Ruminococcus flavefaciens | reverse complement strand
TTGGATGTTTTTCTCTTTGGTACAGCCATTTCGGCACCTCCTTACAGACAGAGCTTCACAGCTCAGTTAATAGTACAATTGCACTGCATCTCATTCAGATCACAGCCGCAGACCATACACAGTCCCTTACAGTCATCTCTGCAAAGGTTCTTGGACGGCAGCTGGAGCAGAAGATCCGTCACCGCAATTTCATTCAATTCAATGCTCTCACCATCGGCAACGATATAATCATCGTTATCTCCGCTGATGGAAGGAACAACAATATGGTCGAAATCAAAGTGATATTCTCTGTCCATGAGTTTGAGACATCTGTCACAGGTCACAGACATGACAACATCAGCGGAATACTCCAGATAAACGACTCCTGCTCTGTTGTACACCCTGCCTTTTACAGCAACAGGCGAAGCAAAACTGAATCCACGGATATCCGAAAGCTCGTCCGCAGTTATAGAATAATCTATATCCTTTGATTCTCCGACGATATTGAAAACTTGCTTTAAATTTATCTTCATATTATAATCCTTCAGAGCACCACAAATCAAATTATACACCAAATCGGGACATATGTCAAGGGTTTGGCACAAATTTTTTCAGAAAATGCCCTGTTGAGGGTCAGATCATTACTTGATGAACTGTGTTACGCTCTCAGGAAGCTCAGACTCGTCAGCGGAAACTGTGAATACAACAGTGATGTCGTTTTTGTTTGTGAGTGTATCGAGCTTTTCGAGGAGCTTGCCGAATGCATCATAGTCACGGCCGCCGATCTTGAAGATACCGTCAACGTATACAGACTGGATGTCGTAGTTGCCTGCGATCATACCTGCAACGTAGCCGTAGAATGCGTCGAATCCTTCGATAGCGAATTCATCAACATCGCACCATCTTACCTTGAAGCTGATGGAACGTCTTACGTTAGCGCCCTTTTCGATACATACCAGATCGCCGTTTGAAGCCTTGATAGCATCGTTGATCATATCTATGAGTATCTTGGTCTTACCTGTGCCCTTTTTTCCAGTAATAAGTTTAATCATAATTTACTCCTTCCGTGCCTTGCGGCATTTGTAACGTATAATAATAAATATATCATGGTCATGCTGCATAAAAGTTTCATGTGAAACAATTATGCAGCAGACACATATGATTTTTTATCAGCCGAGCTTTGCCTCAAGCTCTGCCTTTGCACCCTCATAACCTGGCTTGCCGAGGAGAGCAAACATATTTGACTTGTAGCTCTCAACACCGGGCTGGTTGAACGGGTTAACACCGAGAACATATCCTGAAACAGCACAAGCCTTCTCGAAGAAGTAGATCATGTAGCCTACGCTCTCCTCTGTTGTGTCGTCCAGTTCAAGAATAATGTTAGGAACGCCGCCCTCTGTATGAGCAAGAACAGTTCCCTCGAATGCCTTTCTGTTGACAACTGACATATTCTGGTTTGTCAGGAAGTTGAGGCCGTCGAGATTCTCTGCATCAGGCTCAAGGAAAAGATCGGTCTTCGGCTTCTTGATATCAACAACAGTCTCAAAGAGTATTCTTGCACCGTCCTGGATGTACTGACCCATTGAGTGAAGATCGGTTGAAAATACAGCTGCTGATGGGAAGATGCCCTTGTTGTCCTTGCCTTCGCTCTCACCGAAGAGCTGCTTGTACCTCTCGCTCATCATTACGAAACTCGGATCGTAGGAAACGAGCATTTCAACAGACTTGCCCTTTCTGTAAAGGATGTTTCTGAGTGCAGCATACTTGTAGCAGTCATTGTTGTCGAAATCAGCGCAGAAATCCTTCTGAGCCTTAGCAGCGCCCTTCATGAGAGCGTCGATATCGCAGCCTGCAACAGCGATCGGGAGAAGACCAACAGCTGTAAGAACTGAGAAACGTCCGCCTACATCGTCAGGGATAACGAAAGTCTCATAGCCTTCTGCATCGGAAAGGTTCTTGAGAGTTCCTCTTGCCTTGTCGGTAGTTGCGAAAATTCTGTTCTTAGCTTCTTCCTTGCCGTACTTGTCCTCTACCATCTTCTTGAAGATGCGGAAAGCAAGTGCAGGCTCAGTTGTAGTACCTGACTTTGAGATAACGTTTACAGAGAAATCCTTGCCCTCGCAGAGTGAGATGATCTCGTTGAGGTAAGTAGGATTGATGCTGTTACCAACGTAGTAGATGTCAGGTGTGTCCTTCTTCATATTATTATAGAGGGGCGACTTGAGCAGCTCGATAGCAGCTCTTGCGCCGAGATACGATCCGCCGATACCGATAACGATGAGAATATCGGAATTTGACTTGATCTTCTCAGCAGCAGCCTTGATACGAGCAAATTCCTCCTTGTCGTAGTTTGTGGGAAGATCGACCCAACCTAAGAAATCGTTGCCAAGACCGGTCTTGTTGTGCAGAGTCTCTGCAGCTGCCTCGACCTGAGCTTTTATGCCTGCAAGCTCATCAGGGTTTACAAAATCACTAAGGTATTTTGCGTTAAGTTTTAAAGACATTTTGATTTTACCTCCATTATTTGAGGGGCATAATTTTCCCTGCAAATATAATTTACCATCTTTATGATACTATATTTTCGGATTTTTTTCAAGTCCCTTTATCAAACAATTTCAACATTTGTTTATTCTGCACACATTTACACAATATTACCCAAGCATATTAAACAACATTTTCGCCGCTATAAATTTCCATGTGAGTTTTTTGACATTATTTTTAACTACTATGTCAGTCTCACAGATCAGAGTCTTCCCCTGATAAAACGCCGCAGTACCCACCTTCTGTCCGCGCTTCACCGGAGCTGTCAGATACGCCGGAATCACCGATATACTGCTGAGTTCCGCACCTCCGCGCTCCACCGCAGCTTCCCGTCTGCGTCCGAGCATCAGCTCCACAGCTGTTTCCTCTCCTCGGCTCACCTTCACCGGCATCAGCATCTCGTCCGGAAAGTCCGCAGCAGTAACCTTGTAGCCGCTGAATCCTCGACGCAGCAGCTTCTTAGCAGTTCCAAGGGATACATTCTCGTTCTCCGCGCCGATAACTACAGCGATATATGCCGTTCCTCCGGCATTTTCAGCTCCCTCCGCCACACAGTAGCCGGACATCTCCGAATGACAAGCCTTGAAGCCGATATGTCCGTCATAGGTCCGCGTAAGTGTATTCTCGCTGACCACCTCAGTAAGACCTCCCCGCACTCTGTCCATCCATGTGCAGAAATACTTCCGGAGAAATCCGTACCTTGCAAGTCTGGAGCATATGACCGCCATATCGCGGGCAGTTGTATGTTCCTTCTCGTTGTATGTACCATATGGTGACATGAATGCAGTATTCCGCAGACCAATATCGAACGCCTCGCTGTTCATACGCATAACAAACTGCTCCACAGACCGCTCCGAAGCCTCTGCAAGTACTGCCGCCGCATCGTTCGCATTACCGATTATCACCGACTTCAACAGCTCATCGACCGTCATCGTATCCCCGGGTCTGAGCCACACCACAGCTCCGCCGATACCTTCCACGGTCTGTGATACAGGAAGCTCCCTGTCCAGTGTATACTTGCCGGTCTCAATGTCCTCCGCCACAAGGAGCAGCGTCATGAGTTTACTCAGGCTGCCGCAGAACAGCTCCACATCCCCGTTGTATTCCTCCAGCACCGTTCCGGTACCGGCTTCAACGAGCACATAAGCTCCCAGTTTATCTGTATCTATGTCATTTCCTGCACCTGCTTTAAGTGGCAGCAGCAGCACTAATGCCGCGATCACTGCAGTCAGCACAGCTATCCTTTTCATCGCTATCACCTCATACTAATTGTATGAAGCTGCGCCGCTGTATATAACAAAAGCAGTCCATCGGACTGCTTGTATCACTTTCTTGCTGTTACTATATATGTATCTCTGTTGTCACCGGAGATCTCGTATCCTTCGCTGCGGGGTACGTGAACAACTGTACTGTTTCCCTCCGCAGGTACGCAGTAGATCATTCTTCCGCTGCCGTTAAGGGAGCACTCAAAAGGCTCCTCGAAGGTGTATTCCTTCATATAATCAATGTACTCTTCAAGGCACAGTCCTTTGTCGTGCATGATGACCGCATGGAGGTCGCCAACATAGCGCAGATGCCACGGACAATACTTCTGACCCGTTTTATCCTCCTTACCAGATGGATACCTTACTATAAAGCCGTACTCATGGCAGTGGTCAATTATCCAGCTCTCACGGTCTTTGCCGTCATATGTGATAAGCGAACCATAGCCATACAGTGCGAGGTCCACCGTATATCCCGACTTGCTCTCCTCAAACACCCGCGGACACAGCGACGAATAATCATCGCTCTCCTCAGTTGTTGAGTACACCACAAAATCGCTGAGTCCGGTAGCCTTGTTGTAGCCTGCCATCAGTCTGTTCAGAGCTTCTGCCGCATCTCTTCTGAGGTAGATGCCGGAAATCGCAGTGTAGAACTCATTGCTGAAGCCCTCCACATCGACTAACTGATTGCCGCTGAGTATGTCTGACGGATGTTCTTCATCAGCCAGTGCCAGCGCGCCCTTAGCCAGATTGGACCTGTCGAGACTGAGCTCGCTGTAGCCCACGTACTTTACTCCGTCCGCTGCCGGAGCTGCAGCGGTCTCCTCCTGACCGTTTTCCAGAGTCCACGGACTTGTGCTGTCCTCTATCTGCTCTACGTATCCGTCAGAATTGAGGAATGAGCCGTGAACTTCCACTATCTCATTTATATCTTTGCTGAAAAGATCTCTGCTGAAGCCGCTGCATATGTACGCGCAGCCGGCTATTATACAAGCAGCCATGCCCAGTCCGCGCCATCTGATGCGGACCCTCTTTTCATCCTTCATCGTATGATTGCCTCCGTTTTGTTGGTCTCCACTTTCCGGTCAAACCGGTCTATATCTCCGGACTTCCGTCCCTTTATCTCTATTTTTCCGGCGGTTCGTAGTCTTTTCCGCCGGCGCAGCATACACTGTAAACGCTCAATGTATCGTATATCGCGTCCCACCGTGTATTGCAGCCGCATAATACCAGTATATATGTCGTTCCGTTCACTTCCGCAAAGGTCTCAATGCAGTTGTCCGCCTCATCGGTATAACCGGTCTTTCCGCCGAGCACCTTAACGCCCGGCATTTCGTCGCCGTACATACGTCCGAACAATGTGCTTGCAAAAGTAAGTCCCTCCGGATTTTTCTTAGTTGGAGGCACTTTGTACTCTACCGCAGAAAGGAGCTTCCTGCAGGTCTCGTTCTGCATCGCATACGAAAGAATAGCAGCCATTTCAGCAGCGGTGCTGTAATGATTCTTATCGTGGAGCCCTACCACATTGGTGAAATGAGTCTTTGTAAGTCCCATCTGCTCAGCCTTTTCGTTCATCATATCAACGAAGGAAGTCTCCGAGCCTGCAACATAGCAAGCTGCGGCAAGTGCCGCCTCAGCGCCGGATTCAAGGACCATTCCGTACAATACCTGCTCAAGGGTAGGCTTTTCGCCTTCTGCGAAGCCTGCCAGAGATGCATCAACTGCAATCATCGGAGCCAGCATATCATAAGTTATCTCAACTGTATCAGACAGGTCCTTAATATTCTCAACTGCAACGATAAGGGTCATTACTTTTGTCAGAGAAGCCGGATAGCACTGTTTGTCCTCATTGCGTCCGGCAACGATCTCTCCTGTTTCTGCATTGATCAGCACTCCGTTCTTTCCGGAGTATTTCTTATCCAGCTCAGCGGAACTCTCCGATCTGTGCGGATATACAACAAAAGGCACCACAGGCTCCTGCACTTCTGACTCAGTAAGCTCAGTCAGAGCTTCTGTCGGAGGTATCGTGACTTCTGCATCTGCCGTCACGTTATCCTCAACGCCGGAATTACCGCAGCCATATGCTGCAAAAACCACACCGGCAACCATCAGAACTAAAAGGAGAACTGCCGCGCCAACTCTTAAATAGCGGATCCTGACCCTGCGTTCCCTTTCGTGATTCATTCTACACCTCATAACAAGCTGTTTTTTATCATTATTTATATCTATATACAGCTTGCCTGTTTATATCTTTATATCAAACATTATACTACAAATAAATACTCTTGTCAATAACGCTGAAAAATTCTGCGAATTGCACAAACTGTCGGTTGATTATTACCTTAATTATACAAATAGGACGTTGAATTGCTGTTGAGAAATGTTGAAAATGTTGTTGATTATCTGTCAGATAATGTGGAAAAGTTACCGGTTATTTCAGATACTCGCCGAAAAAATCCAGATGCAGATCTGCGAGGCGTCTGTACATCTTCTCTCCGTCCAGCTTTCCTACAACGAAATCATACGGTATAAAGAACTTCGCATCGGTGAAACCGGCGTGCTTCATATTATCGAACTCCTCGAACCTATACGGTGCTTTTGCCTTGACTATTGCCCTTGTACCGCAGTTTCTGTTCTCCTTGCAGCAGATGTGCATGAAGGGCTTGTACATCTCCTTGTCGCCGTATTCTCCGAACAGTGCCCCGTCGATATTTACTCCGCAGCTGATCTCGTCGCAGCTCAGACACATGGAATACGCCGTAGCACCGCCCAGTGAGTGTCCGGAAACGCCTACTCCCCTGTCAAAATCTATCCACTGGGCATAGCGGCTTTTCAGCTCATCCAGCACACATAGCATATCCTTCTCCCATACCCTGATGCGTCCGGATACGAATGTACCGCGCTTCTGTCTGAACCGCTCGAAGTCCTCCAGAGCCTTCTCCGGCGTCAGCTTCGCGCGGAGCAGTCTGCTCTGCTCCCACAGTGTAGCCGGATAGTTGTTTATCATGCGCTTATTGTTCTCCTTGTCGTATATGTCGCAAGTACCGTCGTCGTATACTATCGCAACTGCCTCGCGGGCGTGACCAACAGATGCCACAATGTAGCCGTTTGAAGCAAGCTCGCAGCACAGACAGTTATTAGCCTCTATGTAGCTGTTGTAGCCGTGGCTGAACAGTATCAGCGGAAATCTGCCGTCCTCTGCATGAGGGGCATTACTGTAGAAGTTGCCTTTGAGCATCTCCGGCGGCATTTTATCCGGCTTTACATGATACGCCTGCGCCAGTTTTTCCATCAGTACCGGCGTGAACACATCTGCCCGTTCCAACCCCTCAACCGCCTGTTTATCCGCCGGATAGTACATACGCACACCTATCCTGCGCGGACCGTCATTCTTACCGAGTTCATCGGTGCGGCTGCTGTCTGTGAGGGAGAATGTCTCAGTACCGACTGCGTATTTTCCAGTAATGTATTCCGGTATCTTTACTGCCATGATATACCTCCAGTAATATGAGTTGTGTTGATCTGTTCTTTTCAATAACTATTATACTATACCGATCCCGTCAAGTCAACAGAAAAGCCATAGTATCCACGGAATTATACCGTGATACTATGGCTTGTTATTTTATGAATTAACTATATCACTTGAATACTGCAAGCAGGAATCCGGCAGCGATAGCTGATCCGATAACGCCTGCAACGTTTGGTCCCATTGCGTGCATCAGCAGGAAGTTGGACGGATTTGCTTTCTGTCCCACTGTCTGTGATACTCTTGCTGCCATTGGTACGGCAGATACGCCGGCTGAACCGATAAGCGGATTGATCTTTCCGCCGGAGAGCTTATACATGATCTTTCCGACCAGAAGTCCGCCGATAGTTGAGAATGCGAATGCTGTAAGTCCAAGCACGATTATCATCAGTGTCTTGAGGTTCAGGAAGCTGTTAGCGGCTGTTGTTGCGCCGACAGAGATTCCGAGGAATACTGTTACGATGTTCATAAGAGCATTCTGAACTGTATCTGAAAGTCTTTCAGTTACTCCGCACTCTCTCCAGAGGTTGCCAAGCATAAGGCAGCCTACCAACGGTGCTGTTGAAGGGAGAAGGAGGATTACGAACATTGCCACGATGATAGGGAAGATGATCTTCTCTGTCTTGGAGACTGTTCTGTTCTGCTCCATCTTTACCTTTCTCTCCTTCTCTGTAGTGAGAAGATTCATGAGAGGCGGCTGGATCATCGGGATAAGTGCCATGTATGAGTAAGCAGCGATAGCGATAGGTCCAAGGAGATGCGGTGCAAGTCTTGTGGTGAGGAAGATAGCTGTCGGACCGTCAGCACCGCCGATGATACCGATAGAAGCAGCCTCTTCACCTGTAAAGCCGAGGCATACAGCTCCGATGAATGCAAGGAATACGCCCATCTGAGCAGCAGCTCCAAGCAGGAGGCTCTTAGGATTGGAGATAAGCGGACCGAAGTCTGTCATAGCTCCGACGCCCATGAATATCAGTGATGGGTAAATTCCGGCTTTAACGCCTATGTAGAGTATATCAAGGAGTCCTCCGTGAGCCATGATCGCGCCGTAGCTGTGATAGTCAGCGTGGTTCGGGTCAAGGAAGTTGCTCCAGAGATCCGGATGATAAAGTGCATCTGATGATTCCGGTCCGAAATAGGACAGGTTTACCAGCAGACAGCCGAATGCGATTCCGACAAGAAGCAGCGGTTCAAACTTCTTCTTGATACCGAGGTAAAGAAGAACGCATGATATAATTATCATGATGAGGTTCTTCCAGCCTCCGTCTACAAAGAAGCTTTGAAAACCAGAGTCCTGCCATAAGGTTTTCAGGGTTTCGATAACGTCCATTGTATGCCCTCCCTTATGCGATGATTACCAGCGGAGCGCCTGTGTCAACTACTGCACCCTTGCTTGTAACTACCTGAGCAATAGTGCCGTCCTTAGGAGCTACGATCTCGTTCTCCATCTTCATAGCCTCGAGGATAACGAGTATCTGACCAGCCTTTACAGTATCGCCCTGCTTTACGTCTACGCGGAGAATATTTCCGGGCATTGGTGCTGCAACTGTCTCACCTGCTGCAAGGTTTACGGGAGCAGCAGGTGCAGGTGCGGGTGCTGCTGCGGGTGCTGCTGCAACAGGAGCAGCCGGTGCAGCTGCGGGTGCAGGAGCAAGAGCCTCGTACTCGTCAAGAAGTACTGCCTTGCCGTGCTCAACCTCTACCTCATATGTCTTGCCATTAAGTGTAACTTTATACTTCATGATCATTTGACCTCCTTGATGGAAATAAAGTGAAGCTCATTGATAGGCTTCTTCATCTGATCGGCTACGATAGCCATGATCATAGCGGCTTCCTTATCAGGAACTCCGTGGAGTTTTACGTGGCCTGCTGAGCCGGGTGCCTTTGGTGCATCTGCGGGAGTAACAGTCAGGGGATTAGCCTCAACTTCCTTAGCAACGTTTTCAAGAGCAGCCTTAGCTTCGGCAGCAGCCTTCTCGTCCTTGCTCTTGAAGTACGCACCTGTGCAGTAGAGTACGATCATAAGCAGAATGAGTCCGAAGAAAACAACGCAGTAGCCGAATATAGCAGTACCTGCTGCTTCTCCTATTGACAAATCACGGAGCATATAAAATCTATCAAGCATATTACAGCCTCCTTACATTGCCTCGATCGTATATACAGCCTCATTCTCCTCCTGAGCCTTGCGGTCCTTGAGGAACTTGAGGGTCTGGTCAGGGTAGCAGATATAGCTCATTATATCCTCTTCGCTGCGGCAGAGGTCGCCCAGAGCTTCTCTTGCAGCAACGAACTCTTCGCCTGTACGCTTCTGATCCTCTTCGCGGCAGTCAACAGGTGAACCGTCTGCGCCCAGTACCTTTTCCATAAGGGCCGGATCGATAGGTGCAGGAGCAATACCGTATTCGCCCTTGATGTAGTTCTTTATCTCCTTGGAGATGTTCTTGTATCTCTCACCGATGAGCACGTTAGTTACAGCCTGGTTTCCGACCATCTGTGAAAGCGGAGTTACCAGCGGAGGATAACCCATATCAGCTCTTACCTTCGGGATCTCTGCCAGAGCCTCATCGAATTTGTCCATAGCGTGCATATCTGTCAGGTTAGCGATCATATTTGAAAGCATACCGCCCGGCACCTTATAAACCAGAGCCTGAGCATCAGTAGCAAGGCTCTTGGGGTTGATCTGGCCGTTGTCGATATACTTCTGCTTAACAGGCTTGAAGAAGTCATTGACCTTGTTGATGATGTCCTCGTCAAGGCCTGTCTCGATGCCGTACTGTTTCAGAGCGTAGTACATAGACTCAGTTGCAGGCTGTGAAGTACCGCCTGAGAAGCATGATGTAGCGCAGTCGATAACATCGATGCCGGACTCTATAGCCTTTGTCAGTGTCATATAAGCCATACCTGTTGTACAGTGTGTATGGAGGATCAGTGTCATATCGCCGATAGCGTCCTTGATGCCCTTGATGAGGTGCTCAGCCTCGTAGGGAGACATAGTACCGGCCATATCCTTCAGGCAGATAGTGTCGAATCCCATGGACTTCAGCTCCTTGCACATCTCGATGTACTTCTCTACAGTATGAACAGGGCTCTGAGTGTAAGAGATACAGCCGGAAGCAACGGTCCTCTGATTTCTGTACTTGTTGACTGAATCCAGAGCAGTAGCGATATTTCTGAAATCGTTGAGCGCATCGAAGATACGGATAACATCGATACCGTTCTTGATAGAGAGCTCGATGAACTTTTCAACAACGTCATCGTGATAGTGTTTATATCCCAGAAGATTCTGACCTCTCAGAAGCATCTGTAAGCGGGTATTCGGAAGGTTCTTTCTGAGATTGCGGAGTCTCTCCCACGGATCCTCGTTCAGATAACGAAGGCAGGAATCGAATGTAGCTCCGCCCCAGCACTCGATGGAGTAATAGCCGGCCTTATCCATATCAGCGAGAATATCCGCATAATCGGCATAGGGCAGACGGGTAGCCATAAGGGACTGCTGAGCGTCACGAAGAACTGTTTCTGTCAGTTGCACTTTTTTCATGTACAAGCCTCCTCTAAAAATAGATCTGCATAGCAGATAAAGTTATACGTTATCCCATGAAAACCACGGAATATGGTTAAAGTTCACTTGCTTTCTTGCAAATAAACCAATCAAAATCAATTATAGCACAAACGGAAAAAAAATGCTACATTTTTTTCGATATTTTTTCATTTTTTCCATCAAATCGTTATCATAAGCTAACAAAAATATACAGCAGCGGAGAGCTGCTGCTTTTTATAGCGGATCACTGAGATACTTCCGTATCTCCTCCTCTGCTGCCCTGACTCTCTTCCGCAGCTCTGCCGCAGGAATGCGCATTGCACCGTTGCCGAGTATAATCATCTGCTCCATGCCGTCAGAGGTAGCCACACGTACTCTGTGCTTCTTTGACAGCTCATGGCTGACACGCTCTATGTAGCTGTCTGCTGTTTCGGCTTCCTGAGTGAAAACTATGTTTATACCGCAGTATTTCTCCACCTCACGGTGCTTACCCTTCACGCGGTAGGCATCGAATACCAGTATCAGCTCACAGCCGGCATATCCGCGGTAGCTGCACATTATATTGATCAGCTCCGCACGGGCAGCATCAAGGTTCTCCTCCGCGATACGGCTCAGCTCGTCCCAGGCATAGATTATATTGTATCCGTCTACTAACAGGTAGTCCGGTCCCTCATAATCCGGCAGCTGCACCGGCTTGCTGAAGTCCTTCTTCTCCTTCACGGTCCGGAACGACCTGCGGGGATCACGGTCTATCTTGCCGTAGGTGCGCTCAAATATCTCCATGAGCTCCTTATCGGAAACTGCCTCGCGGACGAACCGCTCCGCCCTGATCCGTTTCTGCTGTTCTTCCTCCTCAGGCTCAGCATCAAGGGTTGACGGAAGGTGCATATGCTCCGGCACCTCATTCCACTTGACTACATAGCCAGCACCGTGACTGCAAAAAACAGAATCCGCACTGTTCTCCACATCGCCGTCGCAGTCGTAACCTGCCGCAGCAATGACCTCCTCCGCATTATGACACGGACGGTATCCGCCATTGACGCAGGTAAGGTGTCCCCTGCCCCGTGTGTAGCCGATCACATCGGACTGGTAATCGCTCATTTCAGCTACGGGACCGCTGCCGGTAATCACCGACATATCACCTGACTGCTCCGGTGCATTGAACTCCGCCGACATATGCTGAAGATCTGCTATTGCTCTGCCAACGTGTTCTGTAGGTATCTCCAGCTCGTAATCGAAGTAGGGTTCAAGCAGTACGCTCTCAGCGCAGCGCAGACCCTGTCGAACCGCGCGGTAAGTAGCCTGCCGGAAGTCGCCGCCCTCAGTATGTTTCAGATGTGCGCGTCCAGCAGTCAGTGTGATCTTCATATCCGTTATAGGCGAGCCGGTCAGCACACCAATATGCTCGCGCTCTTCAAGGTGGGTCAGGATAAGCCGCTGCCAGTTGCGGTCGAGGCTGTCCTCGTGACAGACCGTACCGAACTGCAATCCGCTGCCTGCCGGAAGTGGTTCCATGACAAGGTGTACCTCCGCGTAATGCCGCAGCGGCTCGTAGTGTCCGACGCCCTCGACGGGAGCGGTTATGGTCTCCTTATAGGCTACTGCTCCGCTGCCGAAGCCTATAGAATAGCCGAATTTCTGCTCAGTCAGCTGCGAGAGCACCTCCAGCTGTACTGCGCCCATGAGCTGAATATGTATCTCTCGCAGCTGTTCGTTCCAGACAATGTGCAGCTGCGGATCCTCGTCCTCGAGGCGGCGCATATCCTTCAGTGCATCGTACACGTTCTTATCCGGCGGAAGTATGACCTGATAAGTCATTACAGGCTCCAGCACAGCGCGTTCGGAGTTGCGAATGCAGCCGATACCCTGACCGGCGTAAGTGCCGTCCAGTCCGGTGACTGCGCAGACCTCACCGGCGTATGCCGCCTCAGCAGTACGGAACTTCTCACCTGAGTAGAAACGCACAGAGCTGACCTTTCCGCTGAGCTCCTCGCCCTCTGCGGACAGGTATGCAATCTCGCTGCGTACATGGAGCTCACCGCCCATGATCTTCATATGTGTAAGACGTGTACCCTTGCTGTCGTAGGAGATCTTATACACCTTCGCGCCGAATTCCGGCTGAGTTTCCGGCTCAATAGTGTACCTGTCCAGAGCAGCAAGGAATTCGTCAATGCCTTCCATTTTCAGTGCTGAGCCGAAGAAACACGGGAAGATCCGGCGCTGTTTTACAGCTGCGGAGATGTCCTCAATGGGAACGCTGCCCTCTGCGAAGAACTTCTCCATCAGCTCCTCACAGCAGCCAGCCGCTGATTCGCTGACCTCCTCATCGGTACCGGTGAAGTCCGCGCAGCATTCCGACAGCTTGCGTTTCAGGTCGCCGAGTACAGCTTTGCGGTCGGCACCGATGAGGTCCATTTTGTTCACGAATATGAACACCGGTACCTCATATTTTCTCAGCAGCTTCCAGAGAGTGGAGGTATGGCTCTGCACGCCGTCAGTACCGCTGATGACCAGTACCGCATAGTCGATGACCCGCATCGTGCGCTCTGTTTCAGCGGAGAAATCAACGTGTCCGGGGGTATCCAGCAGGGTTATCCGTGTCTGACCGGCTGTAAGCTCCGCCTGACTGGAGAAAATGGTTATACCGCGGTCGCGCTCAATGTTGTCAGTATCAAGGAAGGAGCTGCCGTTATCGACTCTGCCGAGACTGCGTATATTTCCGGTAGTATACAACATACCCTCTGCCAGCGTGGTCTTTCCGGAGTCCACATGAGCAGTTATGCCCACAGTTATCTTCTTCATATCTCAGTTTTTCCTTTTGAACCTTGGTTTCATGCGTTTGATATAGATAATGCACAGCGTGTCCAGCAGAAAGTCATACAGCAGGAACAGGAAGTTGCACAATACCAGCAGTATCACCGCGCCGTATTTTCCGAACTCCTTCATTTCCTCCAGCATTTGCTGAATGCCGAAGAGGTATACCGTGACGTAGTAGAAGCTCACGGCGCAAATATTGAAAACTGCCAGTTTCAGCGCAGTTCTCAGCCATTTGAATTTCAGCCTGTCGATATAGCTGCGCACAACGGGATAGTGTCCCACGATCATCACGAAGAGCAGCGCAGCCTCTTTGTCGGCAATCATGAACATAGAGAGTAAGCCAACTGCCATATACGTCAGCAGTCCCCAGCCGGCGCTGACCTCCGTGACTATTATCATCAGCAGCGCACCGGCTGCCATGGGAAGAGTTATGTACAGAGCCGGCATGATACCGGCAAGAAACATCAGTACGAGGCACAGTGCTGACACTATGCCTCCCAGTGCTACACGGTAACTTATATCCCTCATCCGGTAACTGCTCCCTTTGCCTGCTTACCGGCAGGCTTCTTTCTTTTCTGAAGCTCATAGGTCACAGCAGCCAGCACCTTATGGGGCAAGAATCTGGACGCGAATACACCTGCCTGCACAGACAGTCCGGGTATAGCGATGAGCTTGCGGGCGAAGGCCTTACGCAGGGCATACTCCGCAGCGTAGTCAGCAGAGATAGGCTTCACGCTGAAAGTAACACCGGCGCGGTTGTTGAAATTGGTATCCACGGGTCCGGGACACAGTACGGTTATGCTGACATGGGACTTGTCCCGTCTCAGCTCCTCAGCGATAGCCAGAGACAGTCTGACTACATAGTTCTTTGAGGCATAATACGATGAGAGCAGCGGTCCTGTCAGGAAGCCGGCACTTGAAGCCACGTTGAGTATGATTCCGTTATCACGCTTCTTGAAATCACGCAGAAACAACTTAGTCAGTATATGCACCGCAGTAATATTGACACTTAGCATATCCAGTTCATCGCCCAGGTCGGTCTCCTCAAAGCGGCCGAACAGACCGTAGCCGGCATTGTTCACAAGCATATTCACACCCTTGTCCCGTGCGAACTCATACACCTTATATACCTCCTTGCGGTCAGCAAGGTCAGCAGCGATAGTCTCCACAGAACCGCCCAGTTCCTCTTTCAGCTTGCTGAGGACCACTTCGTTGCGTCCTGTAAGGATCAGGTCCCAGCCGCGCATACTCAGCTTTTTCGCCATACTCTTTCCTATGCCTGATGTTGCTCCTGTGATAAGTGCTTTCATGATTATTCCTCCTTTTCCTGCCGCTGACCTGCGTCACGCGGCTGTATCAATACAGCAGATCAAGTATCCCCTTCTGAGAAAGCGAATCGATCCCGAAGAGGAACAAAGTCTGCTCATATTTATCCGGATCGATATGATCCTTTAGTCTGCCCTCCATATACTCCGGAGACACTATGGCTATCTCGCTGTAGTGCTGGAGCAGAAAGGGAATGAAGCAGTCAGCAAAGCTGTCCTTTATGACCAGCAGCTTTCGGCTGTTGCTTACTGATGTGCGTATCTTCATGAGTGGTGCGTCCTTGCCAAGATACAGGTCATACTTATCGCCGTTCCCGGCTGCCTCCAGATCGTACACAGATGCGGCGTGATAGCTGCCGTCGTTATCGTATTTCAGACAGCTCAGCACCTCAGCTCCGCTGCTGTAATCGTATATATCCAGTACATCATCCGGACACTTCATGTAACGGGTGCGGTCGTAGAGGTCGCCGCGGTAGTCGCTGAACACATGGCGAATGGAGTACTTGTCATAGGCGATGGGCTGGAAAACCAGCTTCTGAATGACGGTCTTGTATACGCAGTAAGCACCGTAGCTGGTCCATTTGCTGTCGCTGCGGCAATAGATGTAGTTGTCGCTGATGGGCTTCAGTATATTATATGCATCTATTTTACGCACACGGCTGCCAAGTTCTTCATAGAACCTGTCTATCTGCTGCTTTTCATGGTTATTGGCAAGGTGTTCCGGCAGAGTGCTGCCGTAAACACCGGCTGAAGTAGGAACTGCGACGAAGTATACAGCACCGTCGTATTCCGAAGCAAAGCTGTTGACCGGATCAGCATTTGTAAGCTCCACACGCCGTAGGGAAGTATGTGTATCCACGAGCCGCTGATCGGATATATAGATACCGTTGACAATACTCTCGCCCACTCCGGCCTCCAGATGTGCCTTCATACCAAGCCACATATCCCGACCTGCAAAGTGTTCCGCGAAATACTC
The DNA here is from genome assembly GCA_902796065.1 of Ruminococcus flavefaciens. Taxonomy (GTDB): domain Bacteria; phylum Bacillota; class Clostridia; order Oscillospirales; family Ruminococcaceae; genus Ruminococcus; species Ruminococcus flavefaciens_X. The sequence goes on along the minus strand of CADBNS010000085.1, from coordinate 5,289 downwards.
ACCAAGATCCCTTCCGAACTCTCCGTTCACGACACTGCTCAGTGACGGACGCGGAAACGAAACGGCATCAAGTTCATCAGCTGCCTTACCTCCGGCAGCTCTGACTGTGGTGAGCACCAGTGCAGCAATTACAGCAGCGGATAAAACTGCCGCAGTTATCCTGTTGATCTTATTCTCCATATCCTCCTCCTACAGTCGCATGAGTATCATGTCAGAATGGCCGCTGTAAGCGATAAGCGCTGTGCAAACCGCAAGTATCACGATCATTATCACGGGAGAAGCCGCTGTTACCGCTTCTCTCAGCCTGTTTCTGCCGGAGCGCATGAGCATATTGCGGAACAGGTCCGTTGAAGCATACATGGAAATGAGCAGTATGACCAGATAATACCGTAGCAGATACAGAGTCAGCGAATCCGCCAGCAGCTTGTTTCCGCCGAGCATTGCGCTGAGCCAGCTGAACGAATCACGGATGTTTTCGCATGACAGAAAGGGACTGAACAGAGCCAGTGCAGCAAAGGTTATGGTAACACCGGTAGCATTCAGCATTCTTATCCGGTGGATCATACCCTCCGCCATGATGAAAGAGCCGATAAGAATACCCCATACAGCACCGCTGATACTGAAAGTGTACCAGCAGCCTACAGCTCCCCACGCAGCGATGAATACCAGTTTTTTCAGCCATTTCCGCTCCGTTCTTGATGACAGCGGGCGGGTAACATACTTTCTGAACCAGTGTACCACCTGTATATGCCATTTTGCTGCAAAATACCTTACCTTATTGGTAAACAGCGGATAGTTGAAGCTCTGCGGCAGCTTCAGTCCGAAGCAGTATCCCAGTCCGCAGCCCATATCCGAATAGCCGGAAAGGGTAAAGTACAGGCAGAGCATATACGCAATGCTGCCCAGCCACGCATCAACAGCTGAAAGATCGGCAGGGTCCACGCTGCGTACTGCGCTGTACATCATGTACAGACTATCCGCAGCGATGACCTTTTTTGCAAGGCCCTTGATGAAAATAGTAAAGCCGATACCGGTCTCATTTATGCTGAAATGGCGGTTGTTCATTATTTTCCGGAACGCCCCGTAGCGCAGAAGGGGTCCCATCACAATGCGCGGGAACATGAACATGAACAGACCGAAGCGAACCATGTTGCTCTCTGCCCTGATGCGTCCGTAGAATATGTCAGCAAGGTAGCCGATCCCCGACAGCACCATAAAAGCGATACCAATGGGATACAGCTCATCAGTGAATCCCAGTGCACCTGTAAGCAGCGTGAAATCACCGGAACGGAACATCACCATTGCAAGGAGATCCCCGACAACACCGAAAATAAGGGGTATCGAAGAATAGTTGCTATGCTGCCTGAGTCTGTCAATCATAATTCCGGCAGCAAAGTTCAAAGCTGCAAGGAGCATCACAACTGCAAGATAGCCAAGACCTCCGATGGCGCAGAAAACAATGCTCATAAGCAGAAGAGCAAGCTCCCTGTGTTTGTCGGGGATCAGGCGGTATATGAGGAGACATACAGGCAGGAAGCCGTAAATGAAAAGCAGACTGCTGTAAATCATGGATCAGCCTCCTCAAGGTCTGCAACGCAATCAGCCAGCTCGTCGGCTGACATCATGGTATTGAGGACCTCCACCAGCGCGCCGGCTGACATAAGTGAAGGGAGTCCCAGCTTTTTTTGCAGCAGTTTTCTCTTCTCGCTGCTGCCGGGACCTCCGCTGAGTCCCAGTTCAAACAGGGTCAGCTTTGTAATATCCGGCTCGGAAGTGCGTTCCGAAGCGGTAATACCTGCCTTCTCAAAGGCAGCCGCCAGAATCTTAACGTCAATACCCTCAACGCCGAGTTTACCCTCCGCAGAAGGTTTTACCTTCCGTTTTTCCTTGCCGAAAATATCCGGTATATACACATTTTTCACGATACCGTCCGGTACAGCGCCCTTGATATAGCCGCGAATCTTTCTTCCGGCGCTGTCGGAATCCGTAAGGATTATTATACCCGTCTTTCTGGCATAATACCTTATCAGTTCCATTTTCTCTTCATCGCGGAAGATACCGAATCCGTTTGTAATTATTATCACGGCGTCCACAATTGATGAGAGCTTGATCTTATCGTATTTTCCCTCAACAATTATCGCCTCGTTGATCTTTATCATAAACCCTCCGCTAATTACGTGTCATGAGCATTTTAGTTACAGCCTCCTCGATGGCTGTACGCGGATCGACAGGAGCAGAGTTGAGCCGGACTGCCGTATCGCGCAGTATGGAAAGACACGCCCTCAGTCTGCGCACACTCATACGCTGACTGTCGCGGAAAGCGTTCTTCACCTTGAATTCCCATTTATAGCTGAAATCGCTCATTACCTCGCCAACTCCGCGTCCGGACTGTCTTGCACAGGCTGCGCGGTACAGGTCGATGAACGTACCAGTCACAGCACCCATTATCTCGCCGCGGTTCTTACTGTCGATATTCATTTCGTCGATGGCCTCGAATGCAGCCTTGCGGTTCATAGCAGCGACCGCGTCCGCCAGCTTGTAGGAGGTCATATCGCTCTGCTCGTGGACCATCAGATGCAGCATATCCCGTGTTATCTCCCGTCCGGCAGCATAAGCGCACAGCTTATCGATCTCATTGTTGATAGTCAGAGTATCAGAAAGGCACATTTCCGCAAGCTCCCGGGCATTATCGATGGAGATCATTCCGCCCCGCGCCGATACACGGGCAGCAATATCCTTAGCAAGCTCCTGAGGAGTTTTCGGTGCAAGCTCACAGCAAATGCCGTACTTTGCGGCGAAGTCTGCGAGTTTCTTGTTCTTGTCGGAGATCCTGCCCTTTTTTGACTTTATTTCAAAACCGGTGACATTGATGATGACGACGGTCTGCGGAGGAATATCCTTCAGAGTGTCCAGCAGCTTCTTGTTGAGATCGTCAGCAGTATATCCCCGCATATCCTCACGGGGCTTCTCGCAGTTGTAATCGTTTATGAGCACGCAGTTATAATCCGACATCATCGGCATCATCTGCATAGTATCGTACAGTTCGGAGAAGTCCAGTTTTCTGCCGTTGAAGCGGTTCAGAGCGAACTCAGCATTATCGCCGACAGCCGCATCGATTATCCTGCGTGTCAGCTTCTCAACAGCCGGTACATCAGCACCGTAGATGTAGTAAATATTTTTCAGCTCGCCCTTTTTGATCTGGGCAGCAATAGTCTTTGCATCAGTCTGCGGCATCAGAGCCTCCTTATCCTGCATCCGCCGCCGCGGTAAGCAATTATCTCAATATTACCCATACCCGACTGAGCACATTCGCATTCGTCGAGGTATATGCTCTGTTTATTATTGCGGATATGTGTACTTTTCCGGACATTCCCGTAGTAAACGGCGATCCCCTCTTCGGGAGCATCGCTGTCCGCCGGAAGTACGGTAACAGCATCAGTGCCCGTATCCACTCTTACCATACCGCCGAAGCAGTTTATGGTGTAGGTACCCATATCCATAGTTATTTGTTCATCGGCATCTGTTATCCATTCTGAGACCGGAAAGTATTCCAGAGCCTCTCTGTACGCCGGATACTGTGACTGAATATCCTTAGTCAGCACAGTGCAGTCAACGCCGTCAGCACCGTTAAGGCTCAGGTAACGCCGCACGTAGTCCGGACTGCGATAGTGACCGCTGAGGTCGATGAGGTCAGTCCTGCCCATGCTGCTGACAACAACAGCGGCATTTGAGCCTCTGCCGAGTACAGCTACTCTTACGCAGCTGCGCATCACAGCCGTCTCCGCAAGGCTGAACGCTGCAAACAGCACCACTGACACCGCCGATGCCAGTGCCACAGTACGTCTGCTGCGTGTCAGGAGATAAACCATAACAGCCGCAGCACCGGCAGTCAGCATAAGTACCGCCGGAATATCGCCGCTGCCGGTATGGAAAACACCGATACGCGCGATACGATCGCTTAACCATATGACAGTCCTGACCGCCGTACCAGCCGGTATAATCAGGAAGTGCAGCACACCGCCGGTAAGAATGAACAGTACGCCCAGCACCATGGCAGCCGTACACAGTGGAACGATGATCACATTGACTATGGGAGAAACGATTGAGGTCTCGTCGAAAAAGTACATACTCAGCGGGAAAACCGACAGAGTTGTACAGACTGCCGAAATCACGGCGGCAGAAGCTTTTCCGGTGAAGCAGCTGCGGTCGATGTTCCTTGTGATCCACGGAGCAAACACGCCGATGCCGAAGGTACCGGACAGTGACAGCAGGAATCCTGCGCTGAACACCGCATACGGCTGAGCGATACATATCAGAAGAGCAGCAGCGGCAAGGGAGTTGAGCGTATCGTTCTCTCTGCGGAACAGAGGAGCAGAGTACAGAAACTCCGCCATGACCGCAGCTCTGACGGCAGATACCGGAGCATCAGCCATGATAATCAGCAGCAACAGCATCACGTTCATAATCCCGAAGGAGACAAAGCGACCCACACGCAGTCTTTTCAGCAGAAGCATGAGCAAAGACACGATAACCGAAACGTGCAGTCCGGAAACTGCCAGTATATGGCCAATGCCGCTTCTGTAAAGGGCAGTCTTGATATTCTGGTCGAGACCCTGTTTCACGCCGAAGGTCATACCGGCAAGGAAACCGCCGCAGTCGTCGCCGAGGGTGCTGCGGAACTCCTCAATGATATATGTCCGGTAAGAAACAAGTTTATTTTTCAGCCAGCATCTGCCCTCATGTTTCAGGGAAACGTCCTTAGCGCTGTCCAGAGACAGGAACACGCCCTGAGAGCGGTAGTAATCAGCGCTGCTGAACAGGTAGTCGTTAACCGGCAGAGAAAAACTGCACCGTCCCACCGTAATGGTATCGCCATACTCAGCACCCAGATCCGTACCGAAGTAAGACACCTTCACACGAACTCCGCTGTCCGTGTGACCGGAGAGAATATAGGCAGCATTTCCGCGGTCATAGCCGGTAACGTCATCAACTCTGCCCGTAAAGCTTCCGGAGCAGCCGTCAAGTGCAGCCGCCGGACTGTACCTCACAGCGGTATATCCGGTGCAGACCGCGAAAGCAGCGGTGAAGAATACCGTGAACAGAGCAATATCGCTCCTGACGATCACTTTCCTGACGCACAGGAGCACCAAAACCGCCGCAGCCGCAGCAATGACCAGAATGCCGGACGCTCCTGTAAAAGAGGAAGCGAAAAACAATCCCGACATATATGCTGCTGCCGCTCCAATCATTTTTCGCTTCATATGTTACTTATTTAAAGAAAAGAGGCAG
>CADBNS010000084.1 GCA_902796065.1 Ruminococcus flavefaciens | reverse complement strand
CAGTATGCCTGCGGAATTTCTATACAATCTGACGAAAAATCTCACGGCGCATCTTCAGCACAATCTTTGTGCGGTATTGCCTTAACATATAAATTTTCAGATCACTTGTGGTCTGATCACTTGTTTTTAAACGAAAAGTATAAATCCCCTCACTAATGTAAGGAGAATGATGTTCAATGAACCTTTATAAAAGACTGATCTCTGCCGTACTCTCCGGCGCGATCGCTCTTATCCCGTCTGCTGTCCCTTCATATGCTGTGGATACAGACCTGCTCAGTGATGTTTCTGCTGAGTTATATGATAACACAAAATCTGCCGAAAGTAAAGACTCTTCTGATGATCCCTTCGATGTGTTCAGTATCTATGACGCTTATAAGGCTAAGATCGCTGAGCCGGTCACTACTACATCAACTGTACAGACTACCGCGGCTTCCAGGACTTCTACTGTCACTACTGCAGCTGCTACTTCTGCGGATACCTCAGCTGTCTCTACTCTCAATACCGATATTGCTCCCGGCGGTATCCCTATCAGACTTGAAACTGTCGGTATCGATGTTGCTAAGTTCCAGAAGGATATTAACTGGAAAAAAGTCAAGAACAGCGGCATTGATTTCACTATCATACAGGCCGGCTACGGTAAATACCCTAATCAGAAAGACCCTAAATTCGACCAGAATGTCCAGAATGCCAAGGCTGCCGGTGTCGATGTGGGTGCATACTGGTTCAGCTATGCGGCTAATACCGATGATGCCCTCCAAGAGGCTAAGGTCTGTTACGATATTATCAAGGCCTACGATTATACCTACCCCATATACTTCGACATCGAAGAGCCCTTTCAGGCTAAGCTGACTGTCGCCGAAGTCTCCGCTATCGTTGAGACCTTCTGCGGTTACCTCCAGGAAAAAGGCTACCGCGTCGGCGTGTACAGCTATTCGACTTTCCTTCAGTCTAATGTGTACCGCAGCGTTCTCGATAAGTACGATATATGGGTAGCTCAGTATAATACCGCTCAGAATATTTACACCGGTGAGTACGGCATCTGGCAGTTCACCGGCACCGGTAAGGTCGATGGCGTTCCTACCGATGTGGATATTAATTTCTCTTACATCAATTACCCCTACCTTATCTCTCCTGAGACTTACACCGGTCCGATGACCGCTCCGCCGACTACTGCTTCCACAAGTACCGCTGCTGCTTCCGTTACTACCACAACTACTACCGCTCCGTATAAGGGTATCGATGTGTCATCGGTAAACGGCGATGTTGACTGGAACTCCGTTAAGAATGCCGGTATGGATTTCGTTATCCTCCGCGCCGGCAAGGGCGGCGATACTATCGCCGCTGACCCGAAATTCGCTGAAAACGTCCGGAATGCTTCGGCTGCCGGTCTCGGCGTAGGCGCTTACTGGTACGCCTGCTCAACTACTCCGGAGGGTATGGTCAAAGAGGCTGAGGCTCTGTATGATATTATTAAAGATACTAAGTTGTCATATCCCATTTACCTCAATGTTGAGGATAGCGTTTACTTGCAGTCCGGTCTGTCTGTATCTCAGATGACTGCTCTTGTCAAGGCGTTTTGCAGCTATTTCGACGGCAAGGGTCTGTATGTAGGGCTGTACAGCTATGAGTATCTCCTTGATAACCGCCTCGATCCCTCCGTTTTCTCTCTCTATGATGTGTGGGTAGCTAATTACGGCGTCCAGAAGCCGGGATTCAAAAGCAAGTACGGTATGTGGCAGTATACTAACGATGCTAAAATAGACGGTATCAGCAGTCCGGTATCTATGAATCACTGCTATAAGAACTATCCCTCCATTATGGAGTTCAATCACCTTAACGGTTTCTGATATTTTATCAATGCATACCGGCTCTTCCGGTATGCATATTTTTTCCTGGGAGTTTGCTATGATCGAAATTATTGCCGGTCCTTCCGGTTCAGGCAAAAGTACACTTATGTTTGAGCGTATCCGCGCTCAGCTGGTACAGTCCGATAAACAGATAGTCCTCGTTCCGGAACAGTATTCCTATGAGTTCGATAAGAACCTCTACTTCTTCCTCGGTGCGGTTGACTTCAATAAGCTGTATTCACTCAGCTTTACCAGCCTCGCCCGTCAGCTGTTCCAGCTGTACGGTGAGCCCGACAGAAACGGTGAGTACGCTGACGACCTCGCCCGTATGATACTCATTTATCAGGCTGTGGACGCTGCCCGAAAGTCTCCGGGTGCTATGAATTTCTTCCGCAGACAAAGTGAGTTCGGCGGATTCGCAGAGGAAGTACTCAAACTCATTAACGATATGAAACGCTCCGGTATCAGCGCTCAGAAGCTGGCTGTGAAGGCTGTGGGTCTGGACAGCAAGCTCGCTGATAAGACCAATGATGTCGCATCTGTATACTTCGAGTACGAGCGCCTTATGAAGGAGTACGGTTTCAAGGATAACCTCGATAATATCCGCGAGGCCGCTAAGATCGCCAATTTTAAGCAGTACTTCTCCGGCTCTTCGGTATATATCGATGAGTTCGAGAGCTTTACCGGCGATCAGCTGGAAATGCTCAGGGTCATGATCTCCTCTGCGAAGAATATCACTATTACCCTGCGTACTGATAATGTCAATGCCGGCAGCTTCACCCTATTTGAAACTGTCAATACCACTTACAGAACTATCGCTCAGCTCTGCTCTGAGGCTCATAAGGAGATGCATATCACTCAGTGCTCTGATATTTACCGCTTCAATTCTCCCGACCTTAAATACCTCAGTACCCATGTTATGCGGAATTTCCGCTATGAGCCTCATAATGCCCCCACTCCGGAAAAAATTCGCATCTACGAGGCAAGGGATATGTACAGCGAGGCGGAGTTCGTCTGCGCTACCATCAAGCGGCTCATTCATAAGGACAGCAAACTCAGATACCGCGATATTGCCATTATCTCCAATAATATCGAACGCTATGCGGAAGTCCTCAAGGCTGCCTTCGCAAGATACGATATTCCCTATTTCCTCAGTATCGAAAGATCTGTGGGTCATACCTCGGTCATGGTGTTCTTTACCGCTCTCCTCGACCTCGTTACTGCGAAAAAGTTCCGCACCGAACAGATACTCAGATACCTTAAATGCGGTCTTCTTGGTGTTGACGTCACTGATTTGTCTGTGCTGGAGAACTATTGCTATAAATGGGGCGTTGACGGTAATATGTGGCTCGCTCCCTTTACTGCTGATGACGACGGGCGCGAATGCGCCGAAAACCTCAGACAGCAGATCTCCGCTCCGCTCATTAAGCTGAAAAAGGCTGTCAGCCGTGAGTTGCCTGCTGCTGAGATGTGCTCCCTTCTCTATCAGTTCATCGTCGATGCCGGTGCCGATAAGTGCCTCGGCAGGATCATGTCACGCCTTATCAGGGAAAACCGCGACCACGAAGCCGCTGAGCTGAAACGCCTGTGGGGCTGCCTTATGGATATTCTCGACAGCATCGCTCTTACCCTTGACGATAAGATCATTCCTTTCCCTGAGCTTGCACGTATCATGAGGTCTATGATCGGCAGACTCACTTACTCAGTTCCTCCTCAGACCCTCGATGGTGTTACCACCGCTTCTGCCCGTACTGCCCGTCTTAATTCTCCCTCTGTTCTTTTCGTTATGGGCTGCAATGAGGGCGACTTCCCTAATCAGGTCAGCGTTCACGGTCTCTTCTCTGAGACCGATAAGCGCAGCCTCGCCGATAACGGTATCGAGCTCTCACGTCCGCTGTCCGACCTCATCGCTTCCGAAAGACTTATCGTCTATAAAGCCCTGTCTACTGCGTCAGATGCTCTGTTCCTCTCTTATCCGCTGGCTGACCTCTCCGGTCAGGTACGCTATCCGGCTCAGGTCATCGATCAGACTATGAAAATGTTCGGTTCCCGTGATATGCTTATCTCTGAAAGCGATATTACTCCCGATTACTACGCTTCTACCCTACATTCCGCCTATTACCACTATATGCAGGACCGCTCCGCTGATACCAGAGAAACTGCCTCCATCAGAGAGGTTCTGACCAGAGATCCCGATTATCGCCGCAGACTCAGCCGCGCTCTCAGCAGGTCCGGCTACTCACAGGAGTACAGGATCGATAGGCAGGTCATGGAACGACTGAAAAATTTCTCCCCGCTGCGTATTTCTTCTACCGGCTTCGAGAACTACAATAAGTGCCATTTTATGTACTTCTGCAGCGACTGCCTGAAACTCAGGGACTGCGAGAAGGTGGAGCTGGACAGCCGTATCGCCGGTGACCTCACTCACGATTGCCTCCACCGTATCATCGCTTCACGCTCTAAGGCGGACTTCCTGAAAATGGATAACGCTCAGCTCTGTGAGGAGATCGGCAGGTGCGCTGATGCCTACCGCAATGAAAAGCTCGCCGGTGAATTCGGTAAAACTCCCGGATTCGAGCTGGTATTCAATAAGCTCACCGAACGCCTTGCCCGCGTGTTTACTCACACTCAGCAGGCTCTCATGGCAAGCGATTTTACCCCCGACGCCTTTGAGCTGAATCTCCGCGATTCTCATCCCGTTGAGATCCGGTTCAGCGATGGTCATAAGCTCAGCTTCGGCGGTATCATCGACCGCGCTGATACCTGCACTATCGGCGATAAACGCTACCTTCGCATCATCGATTACAAAAGCAGTCAGAAACAGATCAATGCCTCTACCCTCGCTTCCGGCGAGAATATGCAGATGCTCCTGTACCTCTTTGCGGCTACTGAATCAGGCGGCGTTTATCAGGACCATTTTCCTGCCGGCGTTATCTACAGTCCCATTCAGATCGGTAAACTGGATACCGAGGAGGCACGTATCGATTCAGTCAATGAAGCTCTGCTGGATTCAAAGCTCAAAGGCAGCGGTCTCGTGCTCAGCGACCATGCTGTCCTCGATTCCATGGAGAAAGGTATTGCCGGCAGATTCATTCCCGCTGAACTGAAAAAGGACGGCAGCCTTACCGAACGTTCCAGCTGTATTTCGCCTGCCGGTATGAGAAAGCTGAAGGACTTTACCTACGGTAAACTTAAATGCATGGCTGAGGACCTCCTGTCCGGCGATGCGGAAGCCGTGCCGATGGTCCTCGGCGGAAAAAGTCCGTGTATGTATTGCCGGTTCGGCGATATTTGCGGCAACTCCGATATGCATGAGCTGCGTACTCCCGATCCCGCCGATATTGCCGCTGCTCAGGAGATACTTGGTATGAAATCTGACAGAGAGGAGGAAGTATAATGGCTTGGACCCCACAACAGGAATATGCTATCAATGCACGGGATACTTCTATGATCGTGTCCGCAGCTGCCGGAAGCGGTAAGACTGCCGTTCTTACCGAGAGACTCGTTCAGCTGCTGGCTGATCCGGAATCCGGCGTTCGGGCTGACCGTATCGTAGTTGTTACTTTTACCAATGATGCCGCTTCGGAACTGAAAAAACGCCTCGATATGAAGCTAAGAAACCTCATCAGCAGCGATCCTGCCAATGAGCATCTCCTCCGTCAGCAGACTCTCCTGCAAAATGCAAGGATCTCTACAATAAACTCCTTCTGCTTTGAGCTTATCCGCGATAATATCACCGATCAGGGCATTACCTCCGGCTTCGCTGTGCTCGATGACACCGATGATAAGGTGCTCAGCGCTCAGGCTATGGACGAGCTCTTCGACTGGGCAAGCGAAAACGATTACGATACCATTTCTTACCTCTATGACCGCTTCTGCGTAAAGGACGAGTCCTCACTCAAGGAGGTCATACGCTCTGCGGACAGGTTCCTTTCTTCTGTCACCTTTGCCGATAAATGGCTTGATGATGCCTGCGCTGAGTACCGTAAGCCATTCCGCGATTCGGTTTATTTCTCCAGATTTATGGATAGCTGCGTAAGCCGCCTTCAGCGCGCTAATGACCTCGCTCAGGATAATGTGGATATGCTCCGCGATATATTCCCCGATACTGACGGTGTTGCAGCTGCTAAAAAGACCTGCGATCAGGCTTTCGAGGAACGTGACGCTATATACTCCTACCTGATGATTTTCCGGCGCGGTGAGTTCCCGTCAGACAGCGACAGAGTGGTGTTCGGCAGAAGAACTCCCGTGAAAAAAAACGTCGAACATGATGCGGCTCTCCTCGATGTTTTCGCCGCAAGACGCGACGTTATCAAGAAGCTGGTAGGATCGGTGGAGTCCTCTTTCTCCTCTGCGGAAAGCGATTTCGCTGAGTCCGGTATTGTTACTGCTCATCTGGCTGAAATGCTCAGAAAATACCGCAGTATCATCTGGGAGAAAAAATGCAGCAAAAATGCCCTCAGCTTCGATGACGGTGAGCGTATGGCTCTTGAACTGCTAGCTGAAACTGCTCCCGACGGCTCTGTGGTGCAGTCCGAAACTGCCCGCAGTATCGCTGACTATTACGACATTATCATGATCGATGAGTATCAGGATTCCAATAACAAACAGGACCTCATTTTCAAGCTCCTGTCCAAAAACTACCACAACGAAAATGGTGTTCCCCGCTACGGCGACAATGTGTTCCTCGTAGGTGATGTAAAACAGAGTATCTACGGTTTCAGACTGGCTAATCCGCGTAACTTCATTGCTACCCTCAACTGCTCAGTTCCCTATGAGGAGGCAGGGGATTCCCGCAACCGTTCGGTGTTCCTCAATAAGAACTTCCGCAGCTGTCCGGAGGTCATTGATTTTGTCAACTACGTTTTCGGTCTCATTATGTCGGAACAGTGCGGCGATATTAATTACGATGATAACGAAAAACTGTACTTCGGTGCGCAGGAGTATGCCGGTGCGGATAATGACAGAAAAACTGAGATGCTCTTCATTCTGGAGGACGATGAATGCGATGAGACCGATGAGTCTCCGGAGGCTGTCTGCGTTGCAGAAAAAATCGCCTCAATGTTGAAAAACGGTACGGAGGTCATTCTCAATGACGGCAGAAAGCGTCCCTGTCAGCCTTCCGATTTCTGCGTACTTACCAGAAGCAATGCTGTCACTAATGAGTTTGCTGCTGCTCTTGCTGCAAGAGGCGTTGAAGCCAAAGGCAGCGAGGAAAAGGGTTACCTCAGTTCCCGCGAGATCGCTGTGCTCATCGACCTGCTGAGGATAATCAGCAATCCGCTCCTGGATATTCCTATGGCTGCTGTCATGACCTCCCCGATGTACACCTTCAGTATCCCGGAACTGGCTTATATCAGGTCGTTTGATAATAAAAGCCCGCTGTTTACGGTGCTGCGTGATATTACTGACGGTAAGTATGAGGCGTTCGATGATTTGTTCCTCATGCAGAGATGCAGCAGCTTCCTTGAGGCTCTCGACGGTTTCCGTCTGGACTCGGTTACTATGACTATCGGTGAGCTTATCACCGCTATTTATGATACCACCGACTTCATCTCAGTTATGCAGCTTTACAGCGATGGCGACAAGAAACGCGCTAACCTCCGCGCACTTATCCAGTACGCTCAGGGCTATGAGGAGTATGCGGCTTTTGAGGGCTCCGGAGGTCTCAGCGGTTTCCTCAGACATATCGACCGTATCACTGAGACAGGTGACTACGCTCAGGGCAGAGTGTCTGCTTCTGCCGGAAACTATGTCACTGTACAGACACTCCATAGTTCCAAGGGTCTGGAATACCCCTTCGTGTTTATTGCTCAGACCAGCTATGAGTTCAAGTCGGATTCCGATAATGTTATGTGCTCAGATGACGGCAGGATAGGCTATATCCTCTATGACCCTTCTATCGTGCGGAAATACCGTACCTTCCAGCAGGTCATGCTCACCGACGAGAAGGTCAACCAGAACAGAAGCGAGGAGATGCGTCTGCTTTATGTCGGCATGACACGGGCTAAGCAGAAGCTCTTCATTGTTCTGCGGTGCAATAAGAAGATCCGTAAGCGTGTTGAGGCTCAGATCGCTGACTGCGTTATCAATAACAGCGATATTGCTCCGCTGGTTTGCAGCGCTAAGACCTATGCCGACTGGATCTGGGCGTGTCTTATGATGCACTCCGCTTTCCCTGATATTGTCGGTAATACCGGTCTGGATACCTCTCAGTTCGGAATGCCGGCTCACGATGTTCAGGACGATCTGTTTTCCTGCGATTACTTCTCCGCTGCTGACCTTTCTCCGTTCAATGATGTGCAGCAGGCAGAGTCCGCTCTTCCGGATCCGGAACTGTGCAGACAGCTCACTGAGCTTATGAATTCACCATACGACAGGGAGCTCTCAGAGCTGCCGGCTAAGCTCAGTGTTACGCAGATCTCACGGAAATTCAGTGAGGAAGAGGAGTTCGATTTCCGGCTGCAGAGGCCTTCCTTCATTTCTGATAAAGCAAGGGAGCTTACCGGTGCTGAACGTGGTACTGCTATACACACCTTCTTCCAGTACTGCGACTTCAACGGTGCGATAAATGATACTCCTGCTGAGATAGAACGCATGGTCAGTGCGGGGCATATCAGCTCCGCGGAGGGTGCTTCCATAAGCGTCGATAATGTCCGCGCTTTCTTCCGCAGTCAGCTATACGAAAGGATCGTGGCTTCGCAGCAGTACTGGCGCGAGCGCAAGTTCATGGCTGCTGTTGCTCAGCTGGATATTGATGCTCCGCTTATGGAGAAGCTGCGGAATTCCGACGGCATGATAAAGGGTATCATCGACCTCATGTTCGATGAGGTGGACGGTACTGTTATCGTTGACTATAAGTCCGACCGCGGTATCTCCGCTGATGCCCTCAGAAACCGCTATACTCCGCAGATACAGCTGTACCGCGCTGCTGTGGAGCTTACTATGGGAAAGCACGTTAAGGCGGCTTACCTGTATTCCTTTGAGCTGCGGAAAACTATCAGTATACCTTTAAGATAGCTTTTAGAACCTGTCCACATAGGGTGAATGTACGGATTTTCAGGCATAATTTTGTCGGTGACAAGGCAAAAATCCGCCGACGGGCTG
>CADBNS010000083.1 GCA_902796065.1 Ruminococcus flavefaciens | reverse complement strand
TCGCCCTTCAAGGATTTTTAACGCAGTCACCGGCAAAATTTGACGAAAAGACGTGCATGAATCCCTATGTGGACAGGTTCTTATATACCGGACCTGTTCGGAGCATTTCTGATGTCCGAATGGAGTTGAACATATATATATGCTTTGCTATAATATTTTTGTTGTAACGTTTAAAAAAACGTTATTATTTTTGATGATAGGTTAGCTCCGGCTAACAGAAAGGAATTTATTATGAGTAAGATCGCTGTTGTATTCTGGAGCGGCACCGGTAACACTGAGGCTATGGCTAACGCTGTTGCTGACGGTGCTAAGGAAAAAGGCGCAGAGGTTGAGATCATCGCTGCTGCTGACTTCAATGCTGATGCTGCCGCTGGCTTTGATGGCATCGCTTTCGGCTGCCCTGCTATGGGTGCTGAGGTCCTTGAGGAAGACGAGTTCCAGCCTATGTGGGACGGTGTTAAGGGCAGTCTCTCAGGCAAGAAGATCGTTCTCTTCGGCTCTTACGGCTGGGGCGACGGTGAATGGATGCGTAACTGGGAGGACGACGCTAAGGCTGCCGGCGCTGATTTAGCTGCTGAGTCACTTACCGTTAATGAGGCTCCTGACGCTGATGCTGTTGACAAGTGCAAGGCACTTGGTGCTACTATCGCTTAATTAGCTTACTTCTCATTCTTCATCTCCATAGTAAAAAGAGAACTGTCCGGGTCCCGCGTTCAGAAACATGATCCGGACAGTTATAGCAAGCTATGAAAAAAGGCTGATACTTCCTTCCATGAAGTATCAGCCTTTTATTTGTATTATTGCTTTTTCACATCAGGTATGGTATAATGAACTTAATCATTCATTTTATATGATTTAAAACTCATTGTTAAGGGTGAAATATATGGATCATTCAATTAAGAATATAATCGAAAAACTATATAATATCAAGGATCCTAAAGGATTATCCAATGATGATATGCTCTTCCTTGAAAACAAATTCGGAAAACTTCCAGTTTCATTAAAAGTGTTTTATTCTGTCTGTGGTTCAGAAAACAGTATACTCCATTGTCAGGACAGCTGGATAACTCCGGAAGATCATCACAGGTGGGCATGGCTCAATGACAATAAATACATGGTCTTGCTGAATGAAAATCAAGGCTGTTATATTGCTGCAATACTTGAAAAAGACCTTGGCAAAGCTGATCCGGAGGTCTATTCATCAGACGATCATGGAGAAAGCTGGAAACTATGTGCCGACTCTGCTGATGCTTTTATTAAGGCTGTCCTGTATTATGAAGCCGTATTCAGATTCCCGTTTTCAGCAGAATCCTTTTATTCGCTCACCGGCGACGAGTTTGAAATGCTCAAAGATAAGCTCCAGCTTCTGCCCTTTCATATTGATAACTGGTTCGGTACTATATGGCTGTTTCAGGATTCCTCTTCTGATGCGGCATTTATAATCGAGAATGATGGTGATTATCAGCTGATGTATGGTGCGGCAAGTGAAGATGCATTTATAAGTCTTTCAGAAAAACTCAGCGGGATCGGTGAGGAAATGTAGTATCCGCACACAATAACCGAATACATTTTTCATAAGCTGTGTGAGTTAGCTCCACAGCTTTTTGTATTTTAACTTTGCAGATCGGAACACACATAAAAGAAAGGCTGCGCAGAATTCTACGCAACCTTGTATTGACATTACCGGTACTGCACTTGCCGCAGTCCCCTTTTTTATTCAGCTTCCTTTTTCACTTCAGTATCCGGCAGGTCAGTCATGCTGCGCATTCCTATAGCCAGCGTCGATGCATTGTGCAGAAGTGCTGATGTCGTCGGAGGCAGAATCCCCATGACTCCCAATACTATAAGTCCAAGATTGAAGCCGATTATGGTACGGTAGTTCCAGTGTATGCGCTTCATGAGGGAGGTGCTTATCTTCCGCAGTCCGATAAGTGCATACAGATCATCTGCGGATACGGTTATGTCAGCTATCTCACGGGCTATGGCTGCTCCGGTACTGATAGCTATTCCTGCATCTGCCTCTGATAATGCCGGCGAATCGTTTACTCCGTCGCCTATCATCATTACCTTCCTGCCCTGCTGATGCTCAAGACGGATAAACTCCGCTTTATCCTCCGGCAGTACCTCGTAGTGCAGCTCATCTACCCCTACTCTCTTCGCTACCGCCTTTGCTGTACGCTTGCTGTCACCGGTCATCATTACGACCTTATCCACTCCAAGTGCATGGAGCTGACGGACTATTTCCGGTGCCTCCTCCCGCAGCGGGTCTTCTATGCATATAACCGCCGCCAGCTTTCCGGCTACCGCAAGATACAGGTGCGAGTACTCCCCGGGCATCGCTGCAAACCGCTCCTCATCGCCCTCAGGGATAACGCAGTTCTCGTCCTCAAATACAAAGTGATAGCTGCCGATGACTACTTTTTTTCCGTCTACTGTACTTGATATTCCGTGAGCCACCACGTACTCTACGTGTGAATGACACTCGTCATGATCAAGTCCGCGGGCTGCTGCCTCTCCTACTACCGCGTTCGCCATTGAATGCGGATAGTGCTCCTCCAGACACGCCGCAAGTCTCAGCATTTCGTCCGCATCATTGCCTCCGAATGCTATGACCTCCTTCACCTTCGGTGTGGCATAGGTCAGCGTTCCGGTCTTGTCAAATACTATGGTATCAGCCTCAGCTACGCTTTCAAGGAACCTTCCGCCTTTCACCGATATGCCCCGTCTGCTGCACTCCCTCATTGCTGAAAGTACAGATATTGGCATCGCCAGCTTCAATGCACAGGAGAAGTCTACCATGAGTATCGCTATCGCCTTCATTGCATTGCCTGTGATGAGATATGTGAGTATCGTTGCTCCCAGACTGTAGGGCACAAGTCCGTCGGCTATGTGGGACGCCTTATCCTCTGCCGCAGATTTCAGCTTTTCGGACTCCTCTATCATCTTTACTATCCTGTCATAACGTCCGGTTCCGGAGGCCTTTTCAACGGATATTACTATCATGCCCTCTTCTACTACAGTTCCGGCATATACAGGACTGTCCGCTGTCTTGCTGACCGGCAGTCCCTCACCGGTGATAGATGCCTGATTTACCGCTGCTTCTCCGGAAACTACCCTGCCGTCAAGGGCTATCATTCCGCCTGTTCTGACTACGATGCAGTCGCCCTGCTGTACGTCACTGACAGGTACCAGTATCTCCTGTCCGTCCTTCATCAGCCATACCTTATCCACTCCAAGAGACATGGTGCCGGCAAGGTCCGCCACCGACTTCTTATGAGTCCATTCGTCCAGTATCTCGCCTACTCCCAGCAGGAACATTACCGATGATGCGGTATCATAATCGCCACGAAGTATGGATACTCCGATAGCTGTTGCATCAAGTACCGCTACCTCGATCTTTCCCTTCAGCAGACATTTTATACCTTCTATGATATATTTCAGCGACCTCAGTATGCACAGTGCTGTCCGTACCGGTACCGGCACGACCGCTTTTCTCACAACTCTGCCTATTACCTTCCACGCCAGCTTATCCTCGTACTCCCTGCTGAGCGCCCTGCCGGTATGCTCCGGTACGAGGGCGGTGTTTGCAGGATCGTCATATCTGAACCGGCTCAGCGCATTTATCACTTCGCTGCGCCCTCCGGTATACGTCACTACTGCATCACCCGTCCGGTCATACACCCTGACATCACTGACAAATGGCTTCGACCGGAGATAGTACTCCAGTATATCTGCCTCGTCCAGCGACATACTATATTTCATTATGTGTATGCGCATTCGTCCGGCGGATTCATGTAGGATACTGCATTTCATTTTATCACCTCGCATAAAAAGCGGGAGTCCTGAGCCAGCTCATACTCCCGCATCTCTTTTCTTACTCTGCTGTTTCAGGCTCAGCACATTCGCTTTCTGCCTCTTCACAGGCATCTTCTATGACCTCTGCGGCAGCCTTTATCTCACGCTGCTTATTGATCTCCTTTGCATCTGCAAGAATATCTCCTGCATTTTCACGGACTGTTGTCACAGTCTCCATGATGTTCTTCTTTGCGCGGAGTGCTGCTGCTGTTGTATGTGTGTAGACATTCTTTGCGTCCTTGCTGCTGAGTATCTTTACTCCTGCTGTACCGAAAAGAAGTCCGCCTGCAAACAATCCTATTTTTCCCCAATCACATTTCATAATTATGACCTCCTTATTTTCAAGTGCTCTGCACTGTTATTGTTCTACATTAAGTATATCATTCTCAGACGCTCTTTTCAGCTCCAAAAAGACATATTTCCCGTGGTTTCCGTTACAACTCCCTAACTTCAAACGAATACCGCTGTTTTTCTCGCTGTATATTTACAACAAATCGAAGTTAGTGCAAAATAACTTTAGTGTTTAAATTCACGATATTATTCTACCGTCGGTTATTTTTCGTTGACTTATGCTCCGTATGGGTATAAAATAGTATTGACAGAGCTGCACAGCGGCTCACTATTGCTCCCCCAATTAAACTTTGCCAGAAAGGCGAAGTCAGAAAGGAAATATATCAAGGAAGGAAAACGCAGGAATGCTTTC
>CADBNS010000082.1 GCA_902796065.1 Ruminococcus flavefaciens | reverse complement strand
GGGCTGTCGCCCTTCAAGGATTTTTAACGCAGTCACCGGCAAAATTTGACGAAAAGATGTGCATGAATCCCTATGTGGACAGGTTCTATATTTTACGTACTGTGGTATTTAGCATATTTTGAAAATGAACTGATGATTATACTTTTTGTGAAATATCCAACAACGGTAGAAGTTTTAAAAGGTTGTTTTTGCGGAAAATCTGTTAATTCAATTAATTCTGACATAGATGTAGTCATCGCATCGGTGCTGGAGTTTTGTGGAATGAAGCTTTAATCAACAGAAGAACGGTACATGGATCTCCGTGCACCGTTCATTTTGCATATAGACAAAGAATCCGGATATACTTGAAGAGCTTCTGACATTGAACAAATCTGTGCAGAAAAAATGTAAAGAAAATGAGTGATCCCCGAGTTTCAGCTCGGGGATCTTTCATTTAGGTGGTATGTAATAGGGCGAGTACCATTATTCTCGCTCGCCGAACATTCTTACGGCTTTCATCATGATAGCGCATTCGAGGCGTTTTTTCTCCAGTTCGCAGGAGATCTTATGAGCCTTGCGAATATCGCCCTGATACTGGTAGTTATTAGCGTTACAGCCGCCGCTGCAATAGAACTTAGCCCAGCATTCGCGGCAATCGGGTTTGGAGTAAACGTGAGCCTTAGCGAAATCGGCTTTCATATCCTGATTGAAAGTGCCCTCATCGATATTGCCCATTTTATACTCATCGATACCGACGAACTGGTGACAGGGGAAAATATCGCCGTCGGGAGTGATAGCGACGTAGTCGTTGCCGCAGCCGCAGCCGCGCAGGCGCTTGATAGCGCACGGACCCTGATCGAGGTCGAGCATGAAGTGGAAGAAGTTGAACTTATTGCCTTTTTTCTCGTTATCGAGGATCTCCTTGGCGAGTTTTTCGTACTCAGCGAAGACTTCCGGGAGGTCCTTGTCAGTGAGAGCGTACTCATCGCCTTCGCCTACGACCGGCTCAATGGAGATCTGGTCGAATCCGGCATCGCGGAGGGCGAAAACGTCCTTGGAGAAGTCCTTGTTCTTATTGGTGAAGGTACCGCGGACGTAGTACTCCTTATCGCCTCTTCCTGCAACCAGCTTCTGGTACTTGGGGAGGATAATATCGTAGCAGCCCTTACCGTTAGCGAGGACGCGGAAGTAGTCGTTGACCTCCTTGCGACCGTCGATGGAGAGGACGACGTTGGACATTTCGCGGTTGATGAAATCGATTTTTTCGTCGTCCAGCAGCAAGCCGTTGGTAGTTATAGTGAAGCGGAATTTTTTATTATACTCAGCCTCACGGGAGCGTGCGTACTCCACGATCTGCTTGACAACGCCGAAATTCATAAGTGGCTCACCGCCGAAGAAGTCCAGTTCCAGGTTAGGTCTGTCGCCGGAGTTTTCCAGCAGGAAGTCGATAGCGTGTTTACCGGTCTCATAGGACATGAGTTTTCTGCCCTTACCGAAGTCGCCTGTAGAAGCGAAGCAGTACTTGCATCTGAGCTGACAGTCGTGAGCGATATTGAGGCACATAGCCTTTACTGGGGAAGCAACGGAGTACTTTGCGTACTTTTCGTAATCGTCCACGGAGAAGAGAATTTTATCGTTATATAGCTCCACGATCTCGTCGTAGCACTCTTTAATATCATTTTCGGGGTATCTGTCAGAGAGACTGCCTAAGACATCGGCGGGACATTCAGCGGCAAAGGGAGGCTGAACGCAGTCAAGGAGATCATAGGTAAGGTCGTCCACGACATGAACACCGCCGCTGTTAACATCGAGGACAATATTGAAGCCGTTCAGCTTATACTTATGTATCATTTAAAACAACCTTTCTTTAACGCCTGAGAGACAGGCGGTCCTGACAAAAAATATGAGGCAGCATATACATACTGCCTCACAAGCTTACATTAAGCGCAATAGCTTATCTCTCGCACTTCTGGTTAGCAACTGTGCAGGAAGTCTTGCAAGCAGACTGACATGAAGCCTGACACTTACCGCAGCCGCCCTTCTGAGCAGATTCCTTGAGATTAGCCTTGTTTATAGTCTGGATATGTTTCATAGTGATTTACCTCCTGTTAGGTTACGGCATAAATGCCTGTTATAGTTATTATAGCATATTATCTGCTGTATTTCAATAGGTTTTTCCGAAAGAAATGTATTTTAGTCGATTTGTACAATCGGAGATGTTGAATCACAGCATAATAAATACCTATTTTTTATTGGATCTCATCATGAAAAAAGTCATGATGGAGACAATGCCGATGATGAGCATAGTAGGGAATATCCACGAAGTCTTGAAGGGGAGGGTATCGGTATTCATACCGTAGAAGCCGACGATGATATTAGGTATCTCGAGGATAACGGTGATGATAGTCAACCGCCACATAACGATATTCTGGTTATTGGAGATGACGGAGGAGAAGCCGTCCATCATACTTGACAAAATGCCGGAGTAGATGCTTGACATTTCGATAGCCTGTTTCATCTCGATGAGAACGTCCTCAAGGAGGTCCTGATCCTCGTCGTAGAGCTTGATAACTCTGCCGCGGTGGATCTTTTCGATAGTAGCCTCATTGGCTTTCAGAGAGGTAGAGAAGTAGACCAGTGATTTCTCGAGGGCGAGGAGCTGCATGAGCAGCTCATTCTTCATTGCGTCGTGGAGCTGTTGTTCAGCAGCAGAAGAGATCTTGTCGATCTGTTTCAGGTGGAAGAGGAACAGTGCCGAGATCCTCAGCAGAAGCTGTAGGACGAAGCGTGTTTTGAAGTCTGGACGGAGGTTGCGGATAGTACCGCGCATAGCCTCGTCGATGACCTGATTTTCCTGAAGAGAAATGGTAAAAACGAAATCTTTGGTAATGATAATGCCGATAGGCATGGTATAGAACATACGGGTCTTATCCTCGTCCATAGAGGACACAGGTGTATCAATGATAACGAGGGTCTGGTCGTCCTCGCGTTCGATACGTGACGACTCCTCCTCATCGAGGGAGGACTTGACGAAGCCGCTGTCGAGCCCGTACACATCGATAAGCTCCTTGATCTCCTGGGGAGTTGGGTTGATAACAGATACCCAGCAGCCGGGGACGGGAGCCTCACACTGACCGAAGCGGCCTTCTGTGTAAGAGTAGAAATTGATCATAGGGGTATGGTGTCTGCGCGGAGGCAGACAGCTCTCCTTTCGCCGGAATTTGCTCCGGAGCAGTCAGAGAGCGGCAATTCCGCATATCACTGATCAGTATGATATTCGGAAAAGGCGTGCATCGTGAGCTTGCCGGAGCATGGGATAATTGATTAAATTCCCGTAAGGGTCAGAATTCATGATGCACCTCCTGTATTGCGAAAAAACGCATAATATATATTCATTATAGCATATGCCTGCTGTTTTTACAAGTAGTTTGGGGAATATTTTTCGCGGCAGGAAAAAAACTCCGCCATTGACGGAAGGGGAGTTCCTGAACGGCGGAGCTTTGTTTATTCTGCGGAGACCATAAGGGCTACAGCGTGAGCTGACATACCCAGTTTTTCGCCGGTAAAGCCGAGGTGTTCCTCGGTGGTGGCTTTGACGCTTATCTGCGATACATCGCAGCCGCACACCTTAGCGATATTCTCGCGCATAGCGATGATATGCGGAGCCAGCTTAGGAGCCTGAGCGATGATAGTAGCATCGATATTGCCGATGATGTAGCCGTTTTCGCGGCATACGCGGACTACCTCCTCCATGAGCTTCATGCTGTCGGCGCCTTTGAAGCGGTCGTCGTTATCGGGGAACAGATGACCAATATCGCCCAGCGCCAGAGCGCCCAGCATAGCGTCCATGACAGCGTGAGCCAGCACATCTGCATCGGAGTGTCCCAGCAGACCGGTAGTATGCGGTATATCTATGCCGCCGAGAATGAGTTTTCTGCCCTCCACGAGCTTGTGTACGTCGTAACCGTGACCTATCCTGAACATATAGCTCCTCACTTTCCGTTATTCAGTTTCAGAAGGACCTCAGCAATGCGAATATCCTCAGGAGTTGTGATTTTAATATTAGTATAATCGCCTACAGTCATGCAAACCTTACCGCCGATGGCTTCAACCAGCTGACAGTCGTCAGTGAAGTCCAGACCGTGTTCAAGGGCGAAGTCGATGCCCTCGAAGTAGAGGCTGCGCTTGAATATCTGCGGAGTCTGAGTGATATACAGTGATTTACGGGGCGGAGTATCGGTTATCAGTCCGTCCTCCACGGTCTTTATGGTATCCTTGACGGGAACGCCGAGGGTAGCGCCGCCGAAAACGGAGGCGTCCTTTATAGCGCGTTCGATATGTTCGGGCTTAACCAGCGGACGGGCGCCGTCGTGGACAGCCACAAGCTCAGCCTCCGGACTGATTTTGCGCACACCGTTGATAACGCTTTCCTGACGGGTAGCGCCGCCCGGGGTACACGCAGTGAGCTTGGTAATGCCGGCAGCTTTGGCTTCAGCCTGAATTGCGGGTATATCGTCCTCACGGGCAACGATGACTATTTCGCTGATGCTCTCGCACATCTGGAAAGCCTGCATGGTAACGCCGATAACGAGGCGTTCGCCCAGCGGCAGCAGTATTTTGTTCACGCCGCCCATGCGTGTAGAATTGCCTGCGCAGACGATAACGACTGATGTATTCATGAGTAAATAACTTCCTCTCTGGGGTAAGGGATCACTGTTTCTGGTCGCCGGACTTCTTCATCTTGCGGAGGGTATAGCCCTCGTTGACTTTCAGCTCACTGCGGTCGATAGCGAGGGCGTAGTCCGGAACATCGCGTGTTACGGTAGTGCCGGCAGCGGTATAAACGCCCTTGCCGAGTTTGATTGGAGCGATAAGGCTGGTATTACTGCCGACGAAGCTGTAGTCGCCGATAGTGCAGCGGCTCTTGGCAACGCCGTCGAAGTTTACGGTGACTGTACCTGCACCGATATTGACCTTACGGCCGATGTCGCTGTCGCCGACGTAAGCGAGGTGAGCAATAGCGGTCTTTTCG
>CADBNS010000081.1 GCA_902796065.1 Ruminococcus flavefaciens | reverse complement strand
TTACAGTCGCTGTCGTTACAAAGCCCTTCCTCTTTGAGAGAGAGCAGAAAATGGCTCAGGCTGAAAGAGGTATCACTGAACTGAGAAAGTACGTTGATTCCCTCATCGTTATCCCTAATGAGAGACTTCTCGACGGACTTGATAAACAGCAGCTCACTATGAAGCAGTCATTCTCACTCTCAGATGATGTGCTCAAGACCGGCGTTAAGAGCATCTCCGACCTCATCGTTGAGGAAGGCTATATCAACCTCGACTTCGCTGATGTTTCTACTATCATGCGCGGCGCAGGCTACGCTCATATGGCTATCGGTCACGGATCCGGCAAGGACAAGGCAAAGGAAGCTGCAAATGCAGTTATCTCCAGCCCGCTGCTTGAGACTTCTATCTCCGGGGCTAAGCGCCTCCTTATCAACATCGCTATGTCTGAGGACATCCTTTCTTCCGATGTAGATGCTGCTACTAAGATGATAACAGATACAGCTTCCGAAAATGTTGAGTTCATCTTCGGTACTGCTTTCAAGGAAGATATGCAGGACGAAATGACTATTACAGTTATCGCAGCTGGTTTCGATGACCCGAATGCTCCGGCTGATGAGGAGGAAACTCAGGCTGAGAACACAGAGGAAGAAGTTATCCCGATAGACAATCCGCTTATTGATGGTCTTGGATTCGGTAATGAGAATAACAACGGAGCAAGACAGCAGTCAAGCCAGGATTATGACCTTGACGACATCTTCAAGATGCTCGGCAACTGATCAGAAAATGACAAGCAGTTCTCCTCTCCGGGGAACTGCTTTTATCATTTACGTGGGAATTCCACGACTTTGAGTATAAGATTTTAAAAAATATGTAGTAATATGCACTAAAATCAACTCAATTTTTCTACATTTTAATGGTTGAATTATATTATATTTTATGATATAATTATAAAGAGGCGTATGTTCCCTTAATTTTTTTACCGCAGTTCCTGCGGGGAAATGGAGTGTTAATATGGACGAACCAACCGTACTGCGAACCGCCCGTGTCGGCGGATTTGTAAAAGAGGACGTTATGACGTACCTCGATGAACTTAATTCAAAAATCGTTTCCCTCGAGGAAGAACTGAAAGTAGCTAAAGAGAAATCAGGTAATGCTCCTGCTGATGAACATGAAGTTTCTAAGTATAAGAATCAGATAGATAATCTTCAGGAAAAGCTCAATCAGTCCAACAATGCACTCAGAGCTGCAAAGAAGGAAAATGAAGAGCTTCAGCAGCAGATCGCTTCTCTGAAGGCTGGCGGTGCTGTTCCCGCTCAGGGCAATGCACAGATCAATGCTCAGACCGCTGCTGCTCTCGAGGCTGCAAAGAAGGAGATCGAAAGCCTCAGAAATCAGCTCAGAGCTGCTGAACAGAAAGCTGCTGCTGGTGCTGCCGCTGGCAATCCGCAGGCTGCTGCCGCTCTTGAAGCTGCTAAGAAGGAGATCGATAACCTCAGAACTCAGCTCAAGGCTGCAGAGCAGAAAACTGTCGGTGTTTCGGTTACCGGTGCTGCTGATAACGCAGAGCTTGAGAAAACTAAGCAGGAACTCAGCAAGATCACTGCTGACCTCCAGACTAAGAATGCTGAGCTCGATACAATGGTAAAGGAACTCGCTGAGAAGGATACAAAGATCGCTGAGCTTACTAAGTCCGGCGCTGACGCTGCTAAGAAGGACGAGGAGATCAAGTCACTTAACGAGCAGATCGTTAAACTCAAGGAAGAGGCTAACAATCCTATCGCTCAGATGGGCGCTATGTTCGCTGAGGCTCAGAAGAATGTCAACCAGATCAAGCAGAACGCTCAGGACGAGGCTGACAAGACCGTTAAGGATGCTAACGCTAAGGCTGAAAAGACTGTCAGCGAGGCTAATGCTACTGCTGATAAGACTATCAGAGATGCTAACGCTAAGGCTGAGGAGATCCTCAATGAGTCCAATGCAAGGATCGAGAAGGCTGTAAGAGATGCTAACAACGCTGCTGAAAAGTGCGTAAATGATGCTAACAACAAGGCTAAGGCTACTGTTGATGAAGCTAACAGCAAGGCTGACAAGATCAATGCTATGTCCGCTACTGTACGCAGTATGCTCATGAATGAGATCGAGAATATCAATACTAAGTTCAGTGATCTCACTAATGCTATAAATAAACTCACTGGTCAGGCTACTGACAGAATGAATGAGGCTAAGAACCTCATCGGTGAGGCTCGTAAGACTGTCGATACAAGCAAGACAGAGGAAGTTAAGAAGGCTGAGGCTCCTAAGGCTACCTTCGAGGCTGTAAAGGCTCCTTCCGCTTCTCTGGCTGACATCGGCGCAAAATCGCTGAATGGCGAGAAGAAGGATTCATTTTCAAGTGTAACTTCAAGCTCTTTCGGCAATAATTCAAACAATTCTTCAAATTCTACAGCTAAGCCTTCTGTTCCTGCACAGGATCAGAATAAGCAGCAGAAGAAGAGCGCTAATTTCAATTTTGATATGGCTGAGCTCCTCAAGGCTGCTGAAGAGGAAGCTGCTAAGAATCCAGAGGAATAATATCCCACGAAACTATTTTTCCCCCGCACCGGTAACCAGCCCGGACGGGGGGAATAATAATTGTAAACGAAACTGATGCAGAATGCTGGGTGGATATTTTGGAAGTTTCTGATCGAAATGTGTACAGTCCCGGTCCTTCGACCGATGAGGAGCTTGCTTTAACTGCAAGATATGATAAATCCGCTGAGAATGCTCTGGTGCTCCGCTATCTGCGGCTTGTTTGCATCAAGGCTCAGCTTTGCTCCGGTCCGGCGGCGGACTGTGATGACCTCAGACAGGAAGGTCTGTTGGGGCTGCTCAGTGCGATCGCTGCTTTTGATCCGGCTAAAGGTGTGAAGTTCTCAACTTTCGCTGAAACCTGCATCGTTAACCGTATGTATTCCTTTATTTCTAAATCCAGACGCAACAGCTCCGAATCCCTTGATACAGAGATCACTGAATTGCTTCCTGCGGAGGAAACTCCCGAAAGCATTTACCTCAGTAAAGAATTCTATTCAGAATTGTTCAATACTATTCCTGAGGTACTCTCTGAGACGGAACGTAAGGTTTTTGATCTCTGCCTCAGCGGTGATAGCTATAAGCAGACAGCTCAGAAGCTCGGAATGTCAGTGAAGGCTGTCGATAACGCAATGCAGCGCGTAAGGAGAAAGCTCCGAAAATTGCTGTAGCTACAGCATAGATGACCGCATAGCTTAAAACAAGAGCGTTGTTTAACAAAGGTGCCGGTGTGAGTCCGGTCGTGGTCCAAAAAATTTAAGCGAGGTATTGTGAAATGTACGAAGACAAGACATTAGTCTGCAAGGAGTGTGGAAACGAATTCGTTTTTACAGCAGGCGAGCAGGAATTTTATGCACAGAAGGGCTTTGAGAATGAGCCCCAGAGATGCAAGGCGTGCAGAGATGCAAGAAAGAACGCTGGCAGACCCGAAAGAGTTATGTATACAGCTACTTGCTCAACTTGCGGTGCAGAGGCTAAGCTCCCATTTGAGCCTAAGGAAGGCCGTCCTGTATATTGCAGCGAATGTTATGCTAAGCTCAACGCTGAGTAATTCTTCAAAATGATCCAACCGGCACAGCTCTTTGCTGTGCTTTGGATTTTTATAAAAGAATGTGAATATTTATTTAAATAGTTAAATATTCAAGACGATCGTGAGATTGCTTTTTCCCATCTTTTACTCTGCGGAACTCCCTTTTATCTGTTCCGCCCAGACTGACAGCAGATCACTCTCAACTGCTGTTTCAGCTGACTTGAAGAATTATATGCGGCGTGTCGTTATCCGACACGCTGTATTTTTTGTAGAAGGAGTATGCTATGCTTGATAACAGACTGAAAAAATGCGCGGAACTGGTTTCCGGTAAGGGTATCGCTTGTGATGTCGGTACCGACCACGCTTACCTCGCCGCTGAACTGGTGCTCTCAGGTAAGTGCCGGAGCGTTATTGCTTCCGATGTGAAGGAGGGTCCACTGGCTTCTGCTCGGAGCACTGTGGAGAAAAACGGTATCGCTGATAAGGTGCAGCTGATCCTTTCCGACGGACTGGAGAATGTTCCGATGGACGGTGTGACCGACATTATTATCGCTGGCATGGGCGGCGAGACTATCGCTGATATTATCGGAAATCCCGACATCAGCTTCGATGGGATTCACCTTATTCTCCAGCCAATGACCAAAGCAGAGATACTCCGCAAAGAGCTGTATCGTCATGGATTCTGCATCACCAGTGAGCACATCGTCGAAGACGGTGATAAGATGTACGTTATAATGTGCGCGGAGAATTCCGGCGAATGGAGGAAACTCACCGAAACTGATTCGCTCTACGGCTTCTTTGATGATAATGACCCGCTGACTGCGAAATATCGCCAGAAAGAGAGCGCACGACTGGCAAAGATAAGCGAGTCCCTTGAAGCTGCCGGTAAGTCCGATGAGGCTCAGCACTACGCAGCACTTTCCTACAGACTTGCAAATGGCACGGATATGGTGCGCACTGAGGCGGTTTACAACTACCTTGATGAGCTGTACCCGTTCAGAGCACAGGAAAAATGGGATAACTCCGGTCTGCTGGTGGAAAGCATGGATATGGAGTGCAGCCGCATACTACTGACCCTTGATATAACCAACGATGCAGTCGATGATGCAGAGGAAATGGGTGCTGATCTTATTATCTCACACCACCCGGTCATCTTCGATCCGCTCAGGCGCGTGAGCCGGAATAGTCCGGTATTTCGCCTTGTTTCAGCTGATATTGCCGCTATTTGCGCTCATACCAACCTCGACATTGCTGACGGCGGAACTAACGGTGTGATCCTTCGGAAGCTGTCAGAGAAATTCCACCTGACTTCCCGTCCGGAACCCTTCGAGGAGCTTGGCGACGGAAGAGCCTTCGGCTGGATAATTGAGCTGAATGAAGCTGTTTCTCCGGAGTCCATTGGTGAGGCGGCGAAGGAAATCTTCGGCTGCGAGTACGTCCGAATGAGCCGCGTTCGCCGCGATATAAAGCGGATCGCCTTCTGCTCCGGTTCGGGAGGCTCAATGCTGGATATTGCACTGAGCAAAAATTGCGATGCCTACATAACCGGCGATGTGAAGCATGATGTGTGGATCGATGCCAATAACTA
This sequence comes from Ruminococcus flavefaciens, assembly GCA_902796065.1. GTDB lineage: Bacteria > Bacillota > Clostridia > Oscillospirales > Ruminococcaceae > Ruminococcus > Ruminococcus flavefaciens_X. The sequence goes on along the minus strand of CADBNS010000081.1, from coordinate 5,357 downwards.
CGGATTGGTCCTTCTTGACTGCGGTCATTTTCACACCGAGAATATCGTGCTCACTGAGCTGAGACGGGTCCTTGAAAAGAAATTCCCGCAGATCGATATTGAGATCTCAGACTATTCCGTTGATCCGGTAATGTATGTGTGAGGTGCGGAATGGGTATTTTCACTTGTCCGGTATGTGCCGGAAACCTTGATATATCGGGAAATTCCTACATCTGTCAGAATCGCCACAGCTTCGACATCGCACGAAGCGGCTACGTGAATCTGCTGCTATCAAAGCATACCGGCAAGACTGTTCACGGCGACAATAAGCTCATGGTTCAGGCACGCAGGGACTTCCTTGAAAAAGGCTACTACTCTCCGCTGCGTGATGCGCTCTGCGATACAGTGTGCGGACTGACAAAAAATGGCGGTATTATTTTCGATGCAGGCTGCGGTGAGGGCTATTATACCGCTGCAGTCAGAGATAAAATCGACCAGTCAGATATTGCTGCGGATATATATGGTATCGATGTGTCTAAAATAGCCGTTGAAGCTGCTGCTAAGCGCAAAAAGCAGATAAAGTTTGCGGCTGCCAGTGTGTTCCATATCCCTGCGGCTGACCAGTCGTGCGATGTGCTGATGACTTTGTTTGCTCCGTACTGCGGCGAGGAGTATCACAGGATACTGAAAGCCGGCGGTGCTATGGTAATGGCGATCCCCGGGGAGTCACACTTGTGGCAGCTGAAAGAGGCTGTGTATGACACTCCGTACAAAAATGAGGTGAAGCCCTACGAGCTTGAAGGATTCGAGCATACCGGAGTTCAGCATATCTCATATACGATCTCTCTGGATTCCCGGCAGGATATTCAAAGCCTGTTCTCCATGACTCCGTATTACTACAAGACCGGCAGGAAGGAACAGGAACGTCTGGCGGCACTCCATAGGCTGGATACTCAGATAGATTTCCAGCTGTTGACCTATCGCAGGATATAGCTGCTGATACTGACCAGTAATTGCGATATGCTGAAATATACTATAACAAAGGAATGATTCTATGGCTCTTGACGGAGCATTTCTCTACGCAGTCCGCTCAGAACTGATGCCACTTATAGGCGGCAGAGTCGAGAAGATACACCAGCCTTCCCGCGAGGAGATAATTATCTCCATCAGAACACGGCAAGGCAGCAAAAAACTCTTCATTTCGGCAAATGCCGGCAGCGCAAGAGTTCATATAACTGAAAAATCCGTGGATAACCCACAGACACCGCCGATGTTCTGTATGCTCCTGAGAAAACATCTCGGAAGCGGTAAACTCATCGATATACGGCAGGACGGTCTGGAACGAATCCTCTTTCTGGATTTCGAGTGCGTTAACGAGTTGGGCGACATCGTTACTGTCACTCTTGCCTGCGAAATAATGGGCAGGTGCTCCAACCTGATCGTTATCAATCACGAGGGCAGGGTGATCGACAGTATCAAGCGTGTCGATGAGGAAATGTCAAGGGAGCGTATGGTGCTTCCCGGCATGAAGTACAGTATGCCGCCCCGTGACGACCGTATCTGCTTCCTGACCGCAGAGCCGGAAGAGATGTCTGCACGTATCAGGAATACCGATCCGAAGGAGCTTTCAAAGGCTTTGATCCGCGTATTTGAGGGCATTTCTCCCGTGCTTGCCCGTGAGTGGGCATTCTTTGCCGGCAGAGGTGCGCATATCGACAGTGATACCATCACAGACGATCAGATGGATCGCCTGATATTCGCCATAAAACGCACTCGCGACCAGCTCAATAACGGTCAGTGCTGCTTCTCAGTGGTCAGCGACAAGGAGGGTATGCTCAAGGACTTTTCATTTATCAGGCTGTCCCAGTTCGGTACGCTGATGTATACCCGTGAGCTTTCATCTGCTTCGGAGCTCCTTGATTATTTCTACTACGAGCGTGACCGCGCTGCACGTACAAAACAACGCGCCAATGACCTGTTCAAGCTGGTGGTAAATCTCACCGACCGTACCGCGCGACGTATTTCAGTTCAGCGTGAGGAGCTTTCTGCCTGTGCGGACAAGGATCACTACAAGCTCTGCGGAGATCTGATCTCTGCTAATATGTACCGCATTAAAAAAGGAGACCGTTCCGCCGTTGTGGAGAACTTCTACGATGAGAACTGTCCGCAGATGGAGATAGAGCTTGATGTGAGGAGATCGCCGTCCCAGAACGCTCAGCACTACTATAGCGAGTACAAGAAATGCGTTACCGCTGAGGGGATACTTGCGGAGCAGATAGCCAAAGGTGAGGAGGAGCTGCAATATCTCGACAGCGTTTTCGATGCACTGACCCGCGCTTCCTCGGAGAATGACATAACTCAGCTTCGTCTGGAACTGAGCGAGCAGGGATATATCCGCTCCGGCGGAAACAAGTCCAAACCGCCGAAGGCTCTGCCGCCTGTGGAGTACCGCTCCAGCGACGGTTACACGATACTCGTCGGAAGAAATAACCACCAGAATGACTGGCTTAGCCTGAAATTCGCTGAAAAGACCGATATTTGGCTCCATACCCAGACCATTACCGGCTCTCACGTTATCATTGTCACTGAGGGTCAGACTCCCCCGGACAGTACAATAGAGGAGGCAGCTGTGATAGCTGCGGTAAACAGCCGCGGCAGAGGCTCCAACCTCGTGCCTGTGGACTATTGCCTCGCACGTTACGTCAAGAAACCCTCCGGTGCAAAGCCCGGTAAGGTCATCTTTACCAACTACCAGACCGCTTTCGTGAAGCCGGATACAGAACTTGAGGAGAAGCTGAAGGTATGAACGGAAAACTTGGCAGGAATTTCTTCCACAGAGATGCGCTGGAGGTAGCTCCGGAGCTTGTGGGAAAGGTAATAGTCCGTATTCTTCCGGACGGCACTTCACTCCGCGAGCGTATCGCTGAAACTGAGGTGTACCGCGGTGAGGAGGACAAGGGCTGCCACGCCTCAAAGGGCAGGACTAAGCGGACGGAAGTCCTGTACGGCGAAAGTGGTCAGCTGTACATCTATCTATGCTATGGTATGCACTGGCTCATGAATGTTATCACCGGCGAAAAAGACCAGCCACAGGGCGTTCTCATTCGCAGCGGTACTGTCCACAACGGACCGGCTAAGCTGACCAAGTATCTGCAGGTCACCGGCGAACTGAATAATGTTCCCGTCTGGGACAGGGAAGATATTTGGATAGAGGACGACGACTATCGTCCGGAGATCACAACGGCGCCCCGTGTAGGTATCGACTATGCCGGCTACCCGTGGAAGGACATCGAATGGCGTTTTATTGCGAAATGAGGTGAGCGTATGAATGTTCTCAGTATTGGCTGTGATTCAGTATACGAATCGGATTACAGGTACAAGGTGAACCCGGCAAAAGGTACATTCATGCTTGTTCTTGCGCATAGCAGCATAGTTATGGATATTGATGGCAGATCCGCAGAGTATCCTGAGAATACTGCGGCTGTCTTTGACGGGAATACTCCGGCTGAGTACTCCGCAGCTGAGGAGCACCTTGTCTGCGACTGGCTGTGCTTCGATACGGAGAACGAAAGCGATGTGGCTGATACTGCCGGAATAGTACTTAACCGACCTGTGCTGTGTGCTGACCCTGTGATGATAGGGGAGCTGCTGCGCAGTATTCTCACTGAGCATTACTCACTGAACGGCAGGCGTGTGAAAATGACCGACCTGCTGCTGAAAACCATGCTGATGAAGCTGGGTGAAAATTTTCAGCGCCGCAATGTTCCGCAGCAGTCTGCCGATCCGCACTACAGCGCACTGGTTGAGCTGCGGGAGAAGATATACCGCAATCCGCAGACCAAGTGGACTGTGGACAGTATGGCAGCTGATGTGAATATGTCGAGGTCATATTTCCAGCATATCTACCGGGAGGCGTTCGGAGTGTCCTGCATGAATGATGTGATCTCCGGCAAGATCGAGAAGGCAAAGGAGATACTCAGCGAGACTACCTGTACCGTATCGCAGGTCGCAGCAATGTGCGGATATGACAATGAGGAGCACTTCATGCGCCAGTTCAAGAAGATAGTGGGCGTAACGCCGACCGGCTATCGCAAGAAATGACAGACTATATAATTAAATATGTTTTCTGAACGTAAAAAACAGAATGATGCTGTTTTAACTATGACAGTACATAAATAGAGCGGTGAGTTACCGCTCTTTTTTTATTGATATGAATAATAATATGATTTACTCTATTTCCAGATTTTTAACAACACATTTCACAAAAAACGCTTTGCTTAAACAATAGTCTTGTGGTATAATTGGGGTATCATTAAATATGAGAGGTGAAACCTATGAAAATTTTACTTATAGGAGGTACGGGTACTATTTCTATGGCTGTGACCCGCCTTCTCGCTCAGCAAGGACACGACATCTGGCTTCTCAACCGCGGAGTGCGTAACGCAGAGCTCCCCGGAAGTATCAAAATAATCACAGGCGACATTAGTAATGAGGCTGAGACCGCTAAACAGCTGGAAGGACTCAGCTTCGATGCAGTCGGTGAGTTCATCGGCTTCGTTCCCGAACAGATCCAGAGAGACTACAGGCTATTTAACGGCAAAACTAAGCAGTATATCTTCATCAGCTCCGCTTCTGCCTATCAGAAGCCGCTTTCAGATCACCTTATTACTGAAAGTACACCGCTGGCTAATCCACACTGGCAGTACTCACGGGATAAGATAGCCTGCGAGGAATTCCTCATGAAAATGTACCGCGAAAATGGCTTCCCTGTGACGATAGTCCGCCCAAGCCATACCTACGATGAGCGCTCCGTACCGCTGGGAGTTCACGGTGACGGCGGCAGCTGGCAGGTGATAAAGCGCATGATGGAGGGAAAACCTGTCATTATCCATGGCGATGGTGAGACACTCTGGACTATAACTCACAATTCCGATTTCGCCAAGGCTTATGTGGGTCTTATCGGCAATATCCACGCTATCGGTCAGGCTTTCCATATCACATCAGATGAGAGCGTTACTTGGAATCAGATCTACCGTATCATCGCCGACGAGCTTGGCGTGGAGCTCAATGCCTGCCATGTGTCATCGGACTGGCTGAATGCAGTGGGTCCATACGACTTCGAGGGTACCCTCATTGGCGATAAGGCAAGTACCGTCGTATTCGATAACAGCAAGGTGAAACGTGCAGTTCCCGGTTTTACCGCTGAGGTACGCGCAGATCAGGGCCTCAGGAGCACTATCCGCTACGTGCTTGCGCATAAGGAGTGTCAGCACGAGGATCCGGAATTCGACGAATGGTGCGACAAGGTAGTCGCTGCAATGGAGGCTGCAAAGGCAGCTATGAAATAAGGAGGAGAAAACATGGATAATTTTCAGTTC
>CADBNS010000080.1 GCA_902796065.1 Ruminococcus flavefaciens | reverse complement strand
TTTGCAGGACACAATGGATCAGGAAAAACATCACTTGCAGAGGCGCTGCTTTACAAGGCAGGAGCAACAGACAGACTTGGAAAGACATCAGAAGGAACAACTATCTGCGATTATGATCCTGAGGAGATCAAGAGAACCATATCTATCAGCACTTCTCTGGCAGCATTTGAATACAATGATTATAAGATAAATATACTTGACACACCAGGCCTCTTTGACTTTGCAGCAGAGATGACAGAGGGAATACGTGCAGCAGACACAGTAATGATAACGGTATCTGCGAAATCCGGTGTAAAGGTAGGCGCACGGAAGGCATATGACGAAGCAGTAAAGCAGAACAAGTCGAAGATGTTCGTAGTAACGAAGATCGACGACAAGGACGCCAACTTCTTCAACGTGCTGACCGAGCTGAAAACGGTATTCGGACCAACGGTATGCCCGGTAGTAGTACCGGTCATCAGCGGCGGACAGATCGTATCGTATGTGAATCTGATAGAGATGAAGGCATATAAATATGACAGCAAGGGCAACGCAGTAGAGACAGATATGCCTACAGCAGAAATATCGGAGAAGTTTGAATACAGGATCGAAGGACTTATCGCGGCGGTATCCGAGGCGGTAGCAGAGACCTCCGACGAACTGATGGAGAAGTTCTTTGAAGGTGAGGCATTCACTCAGAAGGAGCTTATAGACGGAATCCATGACGGTATGAACCGTGGAATCATCACTCCTGTAGTATGCACATCAGCAACAGAGCTTGCAGGAATAGATATGCTGCTGAAGGAGATCGAGCTGCTTCTTCCGTCGCCGTGCGAAGTAAGTGCAGCAGTAGCAGAGACAGCATCAGGCGACCCGATAGAGGTAGCTTGTGATGCGACTGCACCGATGTCCGCATATATATTCAAGACAATTGCAGATCCGTTTGTAGGAAAGATGTCATACATCAGAGTTATGTCAGGCACACTGAAAGCGAACAGTGATGCGCTGAATGCAGTAACGGGCGGAACTGAGAAGATAGGCAAGCTGTACAGTCTGTGCGGCAAGAAGCAGACTGAGGTAGCGTCCGCATCAGCCGGCGACATAGTAGCAGCGTCCAAGATCTCTGCTAACACAGGGGATACACTTACAGACGCATCGAGAGTGATAAAGTTCTCACCGATGGAATTTGCGAGACCGTGCTATTCAATGGCAGTCAAGGCGAAGGCACAGGGAGACGAAGCGAAGATCTCTGCAAGTATGCAGAGGCTTACCGAAGAGGATCCCACACTGACCTACGTACAGGATGAAAACACAAAGGAGCAGATCCTGAGCGGACTTGGTGAGCAGCACATTGAAGTAGCAGCAGCGAAGCTGAAGAGCAAATTCGGCGTAGACATAGTTCTTACCGTGCCTAAGATAGCCTACAAGGAGACTATCCGCAAGAAGGTAAAGGTAGAGGGCAAGCACAAGAAGCAGTCCGGCGGACACGGACAGTACGGTCACGTATGGATCGAATTTGAGCCATGCGTAAGTGACGAGCTGATATTTGAAGAGAAGGTATTCGGCGGAGCAGTACCGAAGAACTACTTCCCGGCAGTCCAGAAGGGTCTTGAGGACTCAGTAAAGAAGGGAGTACTTGCAGGCTGCCCTGTAGTTGGACTGAAAGCGATACTGGTAGACGGTTCATATCATCCGGTAGACTCCTCAGAAATGGCATTCAAGACCGCAGCGTCCATAGCATACAAGGAGGGACTCCGTCAGGCAGACCCCGTAATGCTTGAGCCTATCGGAGAGCTGAAGGTCATGGCACCGGACGACAACACCGGCGACATAATGGGTGAGCTGAACAAGCGCCGCGGCAGAGTACTTGGCATGGAGCCAGTAGTACACGGAACCACACAGATCATAGCGGAAGTACCGATGAGGGAGATGCATGATTTTGCGATGTATCTGCGCCAGACCACAAGAGGAATGGGCAGCTTCACACTGGACTTCCTGAGATACGAGCAGCTGCCGTCAAATCTGCTTGCAGACGTAATAGCGTCAGTAAACGCAGAGGAATGATAAAAACGATGAATAAATGACTACAGTCCGGAGCTGTTGAAGGTTCCGGACTGTTTTATTGACGATACCGCGGAGATGTGGTATAATGAAGCTGTTCTGAAAACGAACACATCGATTACTATTGCTCCCCCAATTAAACTTTGCCAGAAAGGCGAAGTCAGAAAGGAAATATATCAAGGAAGGAAAACGCAGGAATGCTTTCG
>CADBNS010000079.1 GCA_902796065.1 Ruminococcus flavefaciens | reverse complement strand
CGGAGAGCTCAAGTGGGGCATCTGGTGGGTTGACTGCGGTGACATCACTGTAGACTCCATCAAGGTTTACACCGGCAGCGGTTCTTCAGTTCCTTCAACAGAGAGAACAACTCAGAAGACTACTGAGAGAACTACTGAGAGAACAACTCAGAAGACCACTGAGAGAACTACTGAAAAGACTACTGAGAAGACAACTCAGCCTGCTCAGTACGTTAAGGCTTCTAAGTGGGGCGACGCTAACTGCGACGGTAAGGTATCTCTTGGCGATTCACTGGCTATACTCCAGTTCGTTGTTAACAGCGAAAAGTATCCTATGAGCGCTCAGGGTCAGGCTAACGCAGACGTTTCACGCAACGGCGATGGTCTTACATCTATGGATGCATACGTTATCCAGCAGGTTGTAACTGAACTCATCTCCGAGAGTGACCTCCCTGTATCTTTCCTTTAATTGAATAATCCAGTGCCCTGCGGTTTTCCGCAGGGCATTTTTCTTGCCCTGACGCAGCTATTTCCATACCCATTCCAGCTATGCCATAAAAACAGCCGGACAAAGTGCGTGAACTGTCCGGCTGTTTTTGTATTCATAATTATTTGGGAACAAAATGAAAGGACCCTTTCATCAGAAAGGATCCCTCTGTTATTTTCAGGTATTGATCAGTGCATATCAGCGTACTGTACCTCGCCGCCTTCGATGCTGTGTTCTGCAAGGTCCTTGAGAACAGTAACAACAGATGAGTCTGCAAGTGAGGTCTTCTTGACCAGCGCGTACTTGTAAGACGGAGTGATAAATCCGGCGGAAGTGTTCTGCGGACGTATCAGCTGAGCAACTACTGCGTTAACATTGCTCTTCATACGTGCCTCAGTTACATTATCCCCTTCCACAGGGATCGATACAACAAACTCGTCAGAGCCGGTACGGTAAATATCAGCGCTCTGGTAGAACTTGCTGAGTGTATCAACTGTTGCAACGAGGAGGCTGTCACCGGCATCGTTGCCGAACTTTGAGTTGATCTCGCTGAATCCGCGGATATTGAACATAGCGAAATAACGCGGAGTTGCCGGAGTTATCCTCAGCTTATCCATATCAATGGAAAATGCGGTACGGTTGTTGACATCGGTGAGTATGTCCTTGAATACAGCCTTATTCAGTGAAGCCTTGGTCTTTGTGTTCTTCTCAACTGCTGAGCTGAGCTTCTGAGCTGTTTCCTGCTGCTTCTTGTTGATGAAGTGGAACAGGAGCATGAGACCCAGTACGCAGAGTCCGAAGATATTGAGGTAGATCCTCATATTTCTTGTGAGGGAGAATACCTCGCTCCTGCTGTCGTCGATCATGAGTATCCAGCCGTGGTCAGACATATATGAGTAAGCAGATACGTAATCCTCGCCGTTGTTAGCATACTCAAAGCTGCCGGTATCGTCCTTGCTGGAGTTCCTGTACTTATTGCAAAGTGTGATCAGCTCGCCGAATACCGCCGGCTGACCGATCTTGTTCTTATCGATGTTGAAGATATAGTTTCCGTCCTTTACGTTTACCATGCTGTAGAACGACTCATCAAAGCCGCGGATAGGCATATTATCCAGAGTCTGTACAAGCGCATCGGTATAGATTCCAAGACCTACAAGACCGATGGGGTCTCCGTTGTCGTTGTAGACAGCCTTATACATGGAAACGATCTGCTGCTGTGAAGCCGGTGATATGATGATACCCGTATCGTAAACGCCGCTGCCCTCTGCCAGCATAGCGTCCTGTAGCTCCTTGAGCTTATCGGGATCCTTACGGGTGATAAGTCCGCGTGTATCTGCATTGGTGTGTGCGAGAACGTGGGTATTCCATTCGCTGACGTAGATACCCTCAAGGTTGTCAACGTCTGCGGAGAAGTCTTCTGTATATTTCTGTGCAGCAGCAAGAGCTTTTTCATCAGTGGGATGTTCAAGAACGTCCTTTATCTGACCAGCCTTGCTGTAAGCCATAAGTGTCTTTTCTGCGTTGTCAACGTAGTTGTCGATGATGTGTGCCCTTTCATCTGCGATAGTACCCATATGCTCAATGGAGTTCTGTCTGGTCGTCTTGCTTATGGTCATGACGATGAGTATAAAGAGTACCAGCATGACGATGAGCTGAATAATGAGTATGAGGTTGATATTCAGCCCGTTATTGGTGTTATTACTCTGCTTTTTCATTTTTCCGATTCCTTTCCCTTTTCTTTATTTCTTTCCGAAAAGACCGCTGAAGAATCCCTTTTTCTCTTCCAGAACCTCTTCGGGGTCATCATCAGCGACCTCCATAATGTTCCGGACGCGCTTTTTCAGATAATCGCTTCTTGCATTGTCAGTATTTGTCGCGTGAGTATGGTCGCTGCCGGAGCTTCCATAGCCGCCGCTGAGGTGAACGCTGTTGTACTGAGCATTCCCGTACTGGCTGTTTACTGACTGCATACTTCCGGATCTGTTGCTTCCGGACTGAAGACTTCCGTATTGCACGTTAAGGGACTGGCTGCTATTCCCAGCATGAGCTGCCGAATAGTTCCTGCTGTCGGGCGTATTCAGCGAACCGCCTGTAATCTGGCTGTTCTGATTCACCGTGGGAGGAGTGCTGCCTATTTCCGTTATGCGCATCAGCCTTTCAGGTCCCCAGACCCAGCACTGACTGTTGGAAGGATCAAGGGAGAGGACAGAACCTATACAGTTTCCGCACGGCAGCATCAGCGACCGTGAGTATATATGCATAAGAAGCAGCGATTCTATTCCGTTTTCACCGAAAGACTGCATATTTCTGATCGCATCGACCTCGGCGTGTATCAGATTTACCATTCCTCTTTGATTGTCAATTCTGCTCATTCCTGTATAAATCCTGCCTGTATTGGAATAAATGACACATACAGTATCCTCCGGACTGACAGGTTCGCCGGAGGAAGTCCGTTTATTCACCATATCAAGCGCGACGTTATACATGAATTCATACGCCATCGTATCACACCTTTCATCTCAGGAGATTGAATGCGGAGACTGAAATGCTCCGCTGTCTGTTCACAGCAACAGACAAACTGCTATTGTAGAAAAGCGACAAAAGCTGCGGTAACAGGCAGCCGCGATAAACTACAATTATCTAATCATAATTATAACATTTCTTAAATAATATCGCAACTGATAAAACGTAGAATAGGTGGACAAAATGCATGAGATTTTTGATAATTTTAACATATGCTATTTTATAGACTGCGCTTATTCTCCCATAAAATAGCGGATTTCAAGAATCATTAAAAAATCAAAATTATACATTTTGGTATATAATCTGCAAATTCTGCACCATGTAATAATTCTGACCGCCAGTTTTCTCTCCCGATCAGTACCCATGAATGCAGATATACCGTTGCGGCAGTACTATTAATAAATGATTTTACGCTGCAATTCACGACAAAAGCATTTACTTATTTACATTTCTATGATATTATTTTACTATGGAATTTTATTACACTAATGTGTACAGATCAAGGATATTGTTTTATGAATTGGAAAGGGTGATCACAATTGAATAAAAAACTGAAAGGCGTGATGAGCGTTGCAGCTTCGGCTGCCATGAGCTTGTCATGCATCGCCGGCTGCTCCGGTTTCAGTGCAAAGGCTGCACTGGCTGAGTACTCCGGCGATGAGCTTGTACCGGTCATAGTAACGCTGAGGGGCGATGCTGTGCTGAATGCTCCCTGTGCGGAAGGTAAAGACACCGGTTTTCTCGACAGCGAGGCTGCTGCTGAGCTGACCGGTGAACTGCTTGTGCAGCAGGAAAAGGTACAGAATGAGATACGCCGGTTTTATCCGGAGCTTGAGGTGGGTTACAGCTATAGTGTGCTGATAAACGGCTTTTCCTGCCGGCTTCCGGAATGCCTTGTGGACGATGCGGGGGCACTTCCGCAGGTGGAAAGCGTTACGCAGGTGCAGAGCTGCGCAGTCGCGCAGATGAACGCCACTCCGAAGTATTGCGGTATACCCACGTATACCGAAGCCGTGTCATGCAGCGGTGAGGGACAGGTAATCGCAGTTATCGACACTGAGCTTGATATTACCCACCCTATGTTTGCAGCTCTTGCAGATGATGTGGACGTTAAACTGACCAGCGATGACATTGCCCGTATCGCCGGAAACAGCAGACTGAGCATCGATGTTGACCCCGAAAAAGCCTACATCAGCAGCAAGCTCCCCTATGTGGTGGACTATACCGCTGACGACCCCTACAATGGCTATATGGACCGCACACTTCACAGCTATCACGGCACCCATGTTGCCGGAATAGCTGCCGGAAACGAAGTGACCGATGAGACCGGTACGCCTATATCCGGTATCGCAAAGGACGCTCAGCTGATATTCATGTCAGCCAGCGACGGTCTTGTATTCAACATGGATACGGCAGTCGCAGCTATGGAAGATGCAGTAAAGCTGAAGGCTGATGTTATCAATATGAGCATAGGTATCAACGGAGACTCCTTCACCTCAGAGTTGTACTCAAATGCCATTGATGCAGCAGAAAAAGCCGGCGTTACCGTGTGCGTTGCAGCCGGTAATGACGGTGACGGATACCAGGAATACAGTCCGGACTCCCCCGACCGCGCTTTCATGAATGATATGACCTCATTCGGTAACGGTGCGATGTCAGTTGCCTCAGCCGATTCACCGAACGTAAAATATAAGCCGGCTTTCTCTCATGGTGATGAGATGATATGTCATGATCTTACCATTTTGCCGGATTCCAACGATCATGTAAGTATATCAGAACTACTCAGCGGCACTACCTGCGAATACGTCTATTGCGGAAGCGGTGCGGCTGAGCTTATGGCTGATGTGGACCTCAGCGGAAAAATAGCTCTTATCGACCGCGGTGAACTGTCCTTCGATGAAATGAGTGACAACGCAGCCAATGCCGGAGCTGTCGGTGTTCTGGTCATAAATTCGGAAGATATGCTGCCGCAGGATATATCCTGCCATAATATCCCGATAGCTATGATAAGCTATGAGGACGGTCAGAAGCTGAAGGATTCCGACAACAAGTCCATTTCCTTCAACGGTGCAATGGAGCGTGTGCTGACTCCCTCTGCGGTATCGGCATTCTCCAGCTGGGGAATCCCTGCTTCTCTGGAGCTGCGCCCTGATATTATGGGATTCGGCGGTAATATCAAGTCCGCTTACTACGACGGACAGTTTATGTACAGCTCAGGTACTTCAATGGCAACACCATATATATCCGGCTGTGCGGCTCTTCTCCGTGAGTATATGGATAAGAGCGGCAATGAGCTGAGTGGTCCGGAAAAGACAAGGTATATCAGAAATCTGCTCATGAGCTCCTCTGTGCCGTATATTGAGAATGATATGTATGTAAGTCCGCGTCATCAGGGCTCCGGACTGGTCTCAATGACGAATGTGCTGAATGATAAAGTGCTCATCAGGGGCGTATCCGGCGAAAGCAAGGTCAGCCTCCATGACGGGCTTACTGATGAGTTCAGCTTCGATGTGGAACTTGAAAATATCAGCGATGAAGATGTGGATTTCGGCTCCGCACGTATCGCACTGACCACTGACGGTATAACTGTTAGTGATAGTACAGGCGAACCCATCATCGGCGGACAGCTCTCGCTGACTGCGGAGGCTGACCTGTCAGCGCTCACGCATATCGGTGCAGGCGAGAAGCTCACGACAACTGTTACCGTTTCCCTTGACCCTGAACAGTCCGCTCAGCTGTCGGAGCTGTTCGTGAACGGATTCTTCGTGGACGGATTCGTGCTGCTTGAGGGTGCGGAGAACTGCTGCGATATATCCATGCCGCTGTCAGGCTTCCACGGAGACTGGGCTGCTCTGCCAATAATCACTAATGCGATGCCGTGTATAAAGAACGGCAGCAAAAGCCTCATGGCTGGCGGCTCATTCTCTGCTTTTGCCGACTTTGCCGGCGATGTCATTAAGACGATACCGCCTGAACGCCGCTCCGGACTGTATAACGAATCCGATGTACTGTTCAGAAGCGCTTTTACTCCGGAGCTTGTGCAGAAACTCATCGATATGCCCGATGAGGAGGTATTCGTATCTCCGGACGGCGACGGTCTGGCAGACGGACTGGGTATGCTCATGTCCAGTCAGCGCTACTTCATGTTCAACGGTATCGATGTGTACGACGCTAACGGCAAGCTCCTCATTGAGGGCGAAAAGAACCATATCATCAGGATAAAGGACGGCAAGACCCTGAGTTTTGCCCAGACCGACCGCAGTATCAGCTCCCTTCCCGACGGAAAGTACACCGGAGTAATCAACGCATGGGTCAACTATGACGGCGAGCCCCAGAAGATCACGCAGGATTTCATGATCGACCGCAAGGATCCGGAGCTTTCAGCTTCCGTAAGCGAAAAGAACGGCCGCAGGATCATGACGATCAAGGCTTCCGATGAGGCGCTGGACGGTATCATCATCTCCGGCAAGGGCAAGGGCGGTATTGCCGGACAGTACGACCCTTCCGCTGAACTGAACAAGGTGGACCTGTTTGCACGTATGAATTCAGTCGGACAGTTCATGAATCCCAAAGCTGTATTCAATACCGGCGATTACTCCTCCGCAGAGCTCCCCGCCGCAGGCAGATGCCTCAGCAGGAAAATGACCGCAAATGAGGCCGCACAGATAGATTTCAGCGATGTTATCGTGGCCGCTCCGGAGGATAACGGAACTCTCACCGTAGAGTACGACATAACCGACCTTGAAAACGCTGAGATAACCGCTCTCGACAAGGCACTGAACATGACCGCTGTCACAGCTGAGACTGCTGCTGAAACTGCTATACCGGACGGTACGTGGAGTTTCCGTGACGGATATTTCGTATTATCCAATGACATGGCGTATGTTCAGTCCCGTAACAGCAGCGAAAAGGAGGAGTTTGTTCTCGTCAGCAGAGCGGATAAACCGGTACTCCTTGATGCCAACGGCAAGTTTGCAGCTGACATCGCTGTGACCGGCAGCAAGACCATGAACTTTACGTGGTACGACGGAACTGTTGACACTCTCCGCTATATTTCGGACTCAGTTGATACTAACCTGTATACAGCAGATGAGATCGGTGAGGCTGTGAAGAAACACCTGAAAAATAACTACTACATAACTGCGACCAGAATCAGTACAAGCTCCGACTCCAACGGCGACCTGATAATAACAGTGTGGGTAGAATTTGCCGGCAAAGAGATGCTCTATGGCAGCTATACCATCAATGAGCGTACCGGCTGCGGACATGACCTCAGCGGTCTGCGTGTGGATCTGTTCGCTGAGCCGATGAAGGGCTTCAGTGAGGGAATATGGCTGAATACTCTGCCAAACGGCTTCCAGCAGCTTCTGGCATTCAATGCAGACGGACGTACCGGCGAGCTCATAGGTCTGGATATGGGCGACAGGATACCATTTACGTGCAGGTACAACAATAATAAGATCGCCCTGAACATATCCGGCTCTGAATCTGTCTACTCAATATCCGCAGATGAGGACGATGATGAGAGCTATGTTTTAAGTATGCTCAACTCGGTTCAGGGAAATATTAAGAAGATCTGCGACACTGCTCCGGCTGATTATGGTTTCTACACAAATATTCAGCTGGGAAATATGGCGATGACCTACGACAGAGCTGTTTACAGCGAGGAGAATGCTACTCCGCAGAAATTCTTCCAGCTGCCGGACGGCTCAGTGCAGATCACTTTGAGCAACTCCCATGTGTACATCGTGGGCCGTCAGACCGCAGTGGGTATTGACAGTAACGGTACTCCGGTGGACCTCAACGCCGCTCCATATGTGCCGCGCGAGGAAGAGTTACAAGAAAAACAGCTCAAAGACATGGCGCTTATAGACTACACATTCAAACACGGCGTTCTGCCGGATGAAGCAACGGTCATACGGAATGTTGACGGCAATGTCACGGTTATTCTGAGCAATGAAAACGGAGGGGTTCTTGACAGCTATAAAGTGGATCCTGTTACCGGCAAGGGCAGCGATATGCAGGGCGGTGAAGTGGATCTTCCGCAGACAGGCAACAATTCAATGGGTACAGCAGCCGCAGTAGGTGCAGCAGCAATACTTACTGCCGCAGGTGTGTATGCTGCACTTCGTTCAGGCGTGATACGCCGCAGAGAGGAAAAATGAGTAAGAAAAAGCTGAAAAAACGTCAGATAATTATGTTTTGTGTTGGTATCGCGGCGATATTGCTGGGCGTTTCAATACTTGCCGTGTACGGCTACCGCGGTGTGAGCCGCAGACTACAGCGCATGAAGCTGATGAGAGAATGCATTGTCGTTGAGATACCGGAGCTGAAAATCAAAGCTCCGATTCTGGAGGGTACCGATAACGAGACTCTTTCAAAGGGTGCCGGACATTTTACCGGTACCGGAGCTCCGGGAAGCGGCAATTACTGCATAGCTGCACACAGCAGTGTGATATACAAGGAGTACTTCAACAATCTGAAAAATATCCGCAATGGCATGGAGATAAAGCTGACTTCTCCGGACGGAAGTACAGTGTCATATCGTGCCGCGGACAGCTTTATAGTCGAGCCGTCAGATACGTGGATACTCAACGACGCTGGAGACTGCCGCATTACGCTGGTCACCTGCACAGATGACGGAACTCAGCGGCAGGTGGTAGTAGGCAAGCTCGTGCAATAGCACATTACTGTCTGCAAATATTAACGGGGGACGATCTTTACTAAGAAAGGTCATCCCCCGTTTGTTAGTTATACTCAGACACGTTCAAACTCCGATGCCGGAACGCCGCAGAGCGGACAGGTATAGTCTTCGGGCAGCTCGTCGCCGATGTACTCGTATCCGCACACTGTACAGCGCCAGATAGTCTGTCCGTCGGAGGTAGTACCTACAGGAACAGCCTCCTCCTTTTCAGTTCCGCCGGAAACCTTCTCGAAGTCCGAAGCAGGGTGCTTGCATATGGGACAGATGAAGTCCTCCGGCAGTTCCTCACCCACGTACTCATATCCACAGATAACGCATCTCCAGATAGTCTCTCCGGAAGGCGTAGTTCCCACAGCCTCCGGCTTTGGCTTGATATTGCTCTGGTAGTACTCATATGTAGCCGAAGCCTCATCACTGAGCACCTCCATATCGGTCACATCTGCGATGAACATGGTGTGGGTACCGAGATCCACGGTCTGACAGACCTTCGCGGAGATATACGCATTCGTACCCTTTGTTACTATGAGCTCACCGCCGGAAACCCGCTTTGTATCGGTAAATCCGCTGAACTTATCCGCGTCCCGTCCCGACTGGAAGCCGAAGCGTCTGAACAGGCTGAAATCAGCTCCGCAGCTGATGACAGATGCGGTGAAGCTGCCGCTTTCAGCTATCATATCGTGTGTGAGGTTCGCCTTGTTTACTGTCAGTGAAACTCTGTTGGGCTCTGAGGTCACCTGTGCGAGGGTATTGGTTATGCAGCCGTTATCGCGTCCGTTGAGCTGTGCTGTCACTACGAAAAGTCCATAGCTTATTTTGTACATTGCCTTTTTGTCCATATGAATACCTCCTTTTT
>CADBNS010000078.1 GCA_902796065.1 Ruminococcus flavefaciens | reverse complement strand
GGTGACTGCGTTAAGAATCCTTGAAGGGCGACAGCCCGTCGGCGGATTTTTGCCTTGTCACCGACAAAATTATGCCTGAAAATCCGTACATTCACCCTATGTAGACAGGTTCTAATGAGAAAAAACTCCACAGAACGTGATAGTTCTGCGGAGTTTTTATACATAAAATAGAAGGACCACAAGATTCAGTGGTCCTTCGGGAGTAAAGATTTATAAAGGAATGGAATAGTTCTGATTAACCGCGAACGTATTCAAGAGTGAACCAGCCCTTAACGTCAGGAGAGTAAGCCCAGTTGCCTGAGTACTTAGTAACCTTGACAGTCTTATTGCGCTTCATAGTAGTAACGACACCATAGCTTGTACCGGCGCCCTTTCTGACATTGAGCACATCGCAGTTAACAGTAACATAAGCGTTAACATTGAGGGCATTGCTGGTTCTTACCTTTACGTAGTAACCGTCAGAGGTCTTAGCAACAGTATTGCTGCCGGACTGATAGAAATGAGTGAGCACCTTTTTCTGACCGGACTTGATAGTACCTGCGGAAGTTTTGCAAGACTTATCCTTGAAGAGAGTCTGAGTACTATTGAAGATGTAAGTATCGCCGGATACCCATACAGTACCGCCAGCCATACCGCAGCTATTATAAGCCTGCTCTGCTCCCTTACCGCCTGTGTAATGCTTGCATCTGAGAACACCAGCAACACCACTGTAGTTATTCTTGACAAGCTGAGTAGGCTCATTGCGACCCATAGTATTCTGCTCATAGCTCTTGAACCATGTAGTAGTACCCTCACCATTAGCGATCATAACATGACCCCACTGACCTGTAGTACGAACTACAATATCGCCCTTCTGAGGAACAAAATCGGGTGTATTTGGGATTCTTGTGAAGTTATTGTAAAGGAAGCCATAGCTATAGAAATTATTCCAGTATTCCTTAGCATTAAGAGTGCTGTTGCTGATACCGTATACCTCAGACATATATCTGCTGATAATATCAACGCACTGAACGCCTGCGCAGCCGTCAACGTCTACACCAACACCGTTATACTTCTTAAAGAATCTGTCAACATCAGCAGCACTTGCAGATTTAACAGCACTTGCAGTTAATGTATTAGTCGGGAAAAGAGTGATACTGTTCTGAGCAACGGGAGCTACAGCTGAGCAAGCCATAACTGAGAGAACTGCTGCGGATGTGATGATCTTCTTGATATTCATAATAAATTCCTCCTGATATGCGATGCGGACGATTTATCAGCCGCATCAAAAACAATGATTTTTGAATTTCAGGTTTTGTCTCACCTGACATATGCTATTTTAGCTTAAAAGGAGGGAGTTATCAACAAAACGGGAGTGAAGAGCACGAAATCAGGAGTAAAGCAAAAGGCTTAAAACAGGCAAAAGCTGGACTTTTCCACGATATAAGTGAGAAAAGTCCGGCTCAGAGGGATACAAAAAAAGGCTCTGCAAAAGCAGAGCCTTCCGAATAAACAACAAACTAATCAACCGATCTTAGGGAGCTTAGCAACAGACTTAGCGATCTCCTCATCGGAAGGGATATAGTCGCTCATTTTACCGTCATTGAAAGCGGCATAAGCGTACATATCGAAGTAACCGGTACCTGTAAGGCCGAAGAGGATAGTTTTCTCCTCGCCTGTCTCCTTGCATTTAAGAGCCTCATCGATAGCAGCCTTGATAGCGTGGCTGCTTTCAGGAGCAGGGAGGATACCCTCAACTCTTGCGAATTTCTGAGCAGCATCGAAAACGGCAGTCTGCTCGACAGACTTAGCCTCCATGAGACCCTGATCGTAGAGTTCGGAGAGGATAGCGCTCATACCGTGGTATCTGAGGCCGCCGGCGTGGTTAGGAGACGGCATGAAGCCGCTGCCGAGGGTATACATTTTCTGGAGTGGGCAAACCTTACCGGTATCGCAGAAGTCGTAAGCATATACGCCGCGTGTAAGGCTTGGGCAGGAAGCCGGCTCAACAGCGATGAAGCGGTAGTCAGCCTCACCGCGGAGTTTTTCGCCCATAAAGGGAGCGATAAGGCCGCCGAGGTTAGAACCGCCGCCGGCGCAGCCGATGATAATATCGGGCTTGATGCCGTACTTATCCATAGCGGTCTTAGTTTCGAGACCGATAACAGTCTGGTGGAGGAGTACCTGAGAGAGAACGCTGCCGAGAACATAGCGATAGCCCTCAGTAGAAGTAGCAGCCTCAACAGCCTCAGAGATAGCGCAGCCGAGGCTGCCGTTAGTATCTGGGAACTCAGCGAGGATCTTTCTGCCGACCTCAGTAGTGGTTGAAGGAGAAGGGGTAACAGAAGCGCCGTAGGTACGCATAACTTCGCGGCGGAAGGGTTTCTGCTCGTAGGAAACCTTGACCATATAAACGCGGCAGTCGAGGTCGAAGTAAGAGCAAGCCATAGAGAGAGCTGTACCCCACTGACCTGCACCGGTCTCGGTAGTAACGCCCTTGAGGCCCTGTTTCTTAGCATAATAAGCCTGAGCGATAGCGGAATTGAGCTTATGGCTTCCGCTGGTATTATTACCCTCGAACTTATAGTAGATCTTAGCGGGAGTACCGAGCGCTTTCTCGAGGCAGTAAGCTCTTACGAGGGGAGCAGGGCGGTACATTTTGTAGAATGACTGGATCTCCTCAGGAATATCGATATAAGCAGAAGTATCATCGAGCTCCTGTTTAACGAGCTCATCGCAGAAAACGCGGCCCAGTTCCTCTGGAGTAACGGGCTTACCGGTACCCGGGTTGAGGAGGGGAGCTGGTTTTTTCTTCATATCAGCGCGGACATTGTACCACTGTTTAGGGAGTTCGTCCTCTGATAAATAGATCTTGTAGGGAATTTTCTCATTAGCCATAGTAATCTCTCCTTAAAAAAAATAGGTAAAAGGGCAAAATAAAAAGCTCCTGCCCCCGACAAAAATGCCGGGACAGGAGCAATGAATAACAAAGCTGCTGCGGTGCCACCCCGCTTGACGTACAGAAAGGGTACGTCCACTCAGTGCGTACATACATACGCCGGATTTGATAACGCAGTACCGCTGCGTCTGGCCTACTAACCGAAAGGAATTCAGCCCGCCCTCGGAAGTCCATTCACTGTGGAGATCATACCGGCTCACACCGACCGCCGGCTCTCTGGAAAGATGGTCAACAGCTACTTACACTTCTTCAACGGTTTAGATAAAGTTTACCACACTGCGGGGAGAAAGTCAAGAAGGTCCGCAGAAATTTGTAAACCACGTACAAAATATACGTGGTCTGATTGGATATATTTACCCACAAAAGGGATAATTGTTACGGAGTGTAAATACAGCGGCAGAGGCAGCCGCCGTATTTACTGTTTGAGATGAGCATGGACTCTCACCGAGTATATTTATAACATATATCAATGGCAAATACAACGATTTTCTGTTTTTCGGTCGATGAAAACGGGTAAACGGTAAAACAGCGGAAAAATCGTGGATAAACAGAAAAAACAGCAGTAAAACTGCTGTTCTTCCTGTGAATTGTTTGAGATGAGCATGGATCCTCAACGCAATTTATTTATAACATATTATACTGACAAATGCAATATTTTTTCGTTAATCGGCATTTAAAAACGGGTAAACGGTCATCAGCCGACGATACCCGATCGTTCGATACCCTCTGTGAAGTGTTTTTGCAGGAAGGCATACATAACCAGCATAGGGGTAATAGAGAGGAGGCAGCCGGCTTCCTTCCACACGATCTGTTCACGGGGAGAGATCTCCACAGCAGCGCTGTTGAAGAGTCTGATCTTGAGTTCGGTATCGAGGTTCTGCAGCATAAGAGCGATAGTGCGAGTATTGGTAAAGAAAGTCGCGCTGACGTAGTAATCGTTCCAGTACCATACGACCGAGAAGAGGAAGACAGTGAGGAAAGCGGAAGCAGCATTAGGAGCCATAACTCTGACGAAGGTCATGAAAGGACCGCAGCCGTCGATATAAGCGGCGTCCTCGAGTTCACGGGGAAGACCGCGGAAGAACTGGCGGAAGAGGAGTATCATCAGACCGGAGCTGATACCGTTAGCGGTAATTGCAGGCAAGTACATAGTAGCGAAGGAGTCGATGAGGTTGATGCTGAACTTACCGAAGCCGAAGAAGCGGAACTGCATATACAGCGGTAGAGCGATGACCTGAGTAGGGACGAGAATCATCATAATGACGATACCGAAGAGGAATTTTTTACCTTTGAAGCTGAAACGTGCGAAGCCGTAGCCGGTGACAGCGCAGGAGAGCACCTGCACCAGTGAGCAGCCGATATTGAGCAGAAGGGTATTTTTCAGAGTATTCCAAATATCCATAGCGTCCATAGTTTCGCGGATAATATCGAGTGTAGGGTGGCGTGGTATCCACAGGACAGTGGGGTCATTCATATCGATACGCTGGCGGAAAGCGCAGCTGACCATATAGATGAGCGGATACAGGATAACGAAGCCGAGACCGGTGAGTATAACGAACCGGAAGACACGCCACACAGCATCAGCTGCCTTTCTGCGGCGCACCTGAGAAGCAGTAATATCTGACAAAGCTGACACCTCCTCAGTCCACTTCATAGTAGATAAGCCTGTTAACGACGAAAGTCACGAGACCGACAGCGGCGAGGATAATAGAGAAATAGATCCACGCCATAGCGGAAGCCTCACCGAAGCGCCAGTCGGAGCCCATATCGTGGATACGGCGCATAACGTCATTAGTCGGACTTCTGAAAGAGTCGATGACGGTAAAAATGAGGTTAGCGACGATATAGGGGCTGACGAAAGGGAAGGTAATTTTCCAGAAGTACTCCCACGCTGTAGCGCCCTCGACCTGAGCGGCTTCACGGGCGGAGGGAGGGATATTCTGGAGACCGGCGAGGAAAACGATGATCTGGATGCCGGAATTCCAGACGATACCGAAGATATTATCAGCGATACCGGAGATATAGCTGCCCATACTGTCGCTGATGCCGTATAATCCGAGGAATTGCAGCAGACCGCCCACGAGGTCAGTAGAGAACAGAGTAGAGAACTGCTGAGCGCCGGAGTTGCCGGTCCTTGCAATATCGCCGGTGATGATGGGATAAACGGGACCGGTAGCGATGATAACGGGCAGGAAGAAGACAGCTCTTGCGAGGGCGCGGCCCTTGAATTTCTGATTAAGGATAACAGCGATGAACAGGGAAAAGATGAGGATCAGCGGAGTTTTCCACAGAGTTTCGGTAAGAGTTGAAGAAAGGTAGCGGGTATAGTACTCATCTTCGCCGAGGACATAGAGGTATTTTTTAAGTCCGGCGAATTTCAGGGCAGTATGCCCCGTACCGATAGACACATCGCTGAATGAGTAAGCCAGTGACTTGACCAGCGGCACGAGGAAGAAAATGACAGTACCCACCAGCCACAAGGAGATGAATCCGTAGCCATAGAGGCTTTTTTTCTGCTGATAGGAGAGGTGTACGGGAGATTTACGGGATTTTTCAGCCATCAGAAAATGATACCTCCTTCCGATCCACGGTCAATCAGGCTGATATGGATATTACCGCAGTCGATAGTTTTTCTGCGGAGGTCAGCAGTAACGGAGCAGCCGTTAGAGAAGACCGAAGTAATGGTATTACCGTCGCTGCTGACGGAGAGATCCGTCATGAAAGCGTCGGATACAGCACTGAGGACGGGTTTGAGCATTACGTACTCAGCCGCAGCTGAATCGGTCCAGTGCCTGTAGTTAGCGTAGTAAAGGGTGTCATATTGAGTATCCTTGAGGACATTAGTATCCGCATACAGCAGATCGTAGCTGAGCAGACTGCCGGTAGCGGCAGCCATAAGGAGGAGCTTATCGGAATCGGGGTCGCCGTTGACGGGCGTGGTGCTATAGGGGATAACGCCGTGGAGCACCAGCTGATAGAACGGAATATCCTCATCGAAAATATCGAATCTGCTTGATGAAAGCGGAACGCCGGTGATATGGCTGACGAATGGCAGAGCGTAGGCATTAGCGCCGTCAGCGAGAACACCGCCGGTCAGAGAATCCGCGGCATGGCTGAGGTTATCGGTGATGATACTCTGAGCACGGGCGCGGGAGATATTTTTCTTACCGTAGTCGCCATAGAGAGAGGAAGTCATACAGCCGAAGGAGATGCCATAGAGACCGGCATCAGCGTAAGCATCAGCCGCACCGCCCATCACCTCATTGAAGCATGAGGGAGACAGCAGGGACATATTTTTGCGGAACCCATCGGGAACACCGAAGGCTCTGTCGTAGCTGACGATGCGTGAGTACGCACCGGAGATCCTTACGGCAGTATCGCCGTAGGAGCTGTAACCGCCGCCGGAGAAGAAATCGCGGCTATCCGAAGCAGGATACAGCTTGATACCGGACTCATCGGCGAAGCTGCGGAGCCTGCTGAAGCCGTCCTTACCGCCGAGGATACCGGAAGGCGCAGCGGACTTATCCACACGGGAGCGAATACCGTCATCAGTCCAGTCATTAAGAGAGACGATCATATCATCAGCGCCGTTATCGCGGAGCTGAGAGAGGATAGTCTGAGCCTGACTGAAGGTAGTGACCTCCTGCCGCTGAGTGACGGGAATACCGAGGACAGGTTTTTTCCTGAGAACGCCGCCGTAGAGGTCGATATACACGGGAGCACTGTTTTTCGGGGCGCAAGGGGTAACGCCGCACTCATTGATGAGGTAGCTGCGGTATTCAGCGGCAATATCCGCGTAATCGGGGTGTTTTCCGGAAACGGGGTAATAGCGCATTTCAATGTCATCGGAAGCAATATTGCCGGACTGGAAAACAGTGACCTTATCGCTGGTATTGCCGGACATATAGAATGTATCGGTATCGCGGAGGACGAAGCTGAAACCGCAGAGGTTATAGTCGCTGTTGGACTGACCGGAGACCTGAGCCGAGAGCACTGCATTACTGTCGCCCTTAGCGGCAACAGCGAGGAGAGCGGCGTCCTGATTGACGATGCCGTACACAGGGAGATAGACCTGCTGAGTGACCGCACCGCGGCTTGCAGGCACAGCGGTAATATCATTGCCGTACACGCGCTGTGAGTAGGCGTTATTGTCGGTATACCTGCCGTTATTGAAGCGAATGAGAGCGCCGCAGCCGTCGGGGATAACGAAATAGCCTTCCTCGCGTGAGTCGGCAGCGCCGAAGCAGCCGAGAAGAGACAGTTCCGTAGCGATCATACCGTTTCCGGACTCTTTAATATCGCTGACCTTCACAGCAGCTTTAAGGCAGTCGTCCCCGAGGGTAAACTCCACAGGAACGGAGATACCCGCCTTACCGAAGGAATACACAGCTCTGACGCCGCCGTTAATATCGGAAACGGAGATATTGCAGTCTGGCGAAGCAGAGCGGAAGTAGTTATTATTAGAGAGGCTGCCGAGGTCACCGCAGCGCAGTTTAAGAGAAGAGCGCAGCTCCTGAGCGATAAGTGAGGAAGCGGCGGAATTACCGGAAGCACCCACAGGTGAGGACCACCACACATAGCCGGAGCTTCTGACCTCCAGACCGATATTCGCGTATCTGTCATCGACGATAAGGCGGAAGGAGTCATTCTCCGCCGCATATCTGAACGCACCGAGCACATTATTCTGATCGCCGGAGAGCCACACGAAGCGGTCGCCGGACCTGTCCTTAAAGACCGCCTTACCGTCCTCCATGCCCTTATAGTCGAACACAGCGGAAACTGAGGAGAAAGAGCGGTCGGTCATTTTAAGGGTCTTGTGGTCAGCGGAGCGGAAGATATAGGGGTCATCGTCCACAGAAACGGCGCTGAGGAGTTCAACGGGCGCAGAGCGGTCGGACTTCACAGTAAGGAGGAATGAGCCGCCGTCGCTGATGCAAATAAGGTCATCGCCGGACACAGCGCAGTCGTAGAAGGTAGCCTCCGCCTTACGGGAGTTCTGACTTACTATAGTCATCTCCCCTATTTTTTTAAGTTCATCGACAATATCGGAGATCTGTTTCTGCTCCTCGGAGTAATCCGCCTTACGTTTCGGCTTACCGCCGACGGACTCCCAGAGTTTATCGTCGAAGTCCTTGTCCTTGAAGAAGACATCGAAGCCATCGACTGAGCCTATTTTGCTGAGATAGCGGGTAATGAGCGCAGTATCAGCGAGGACCTCCTCACTGACCGCGGAGCTTACTGTTTCAACGTCCGCACCGGCATCTGAGGCGGCGCAGCAGCGCAGCTGCACATTACCGGAGACAGCATTACCGGAAGCACCCAGCAGAACGGCAGAAACGAGGCACAGTGTCAGGCATTTAGAAAAAGTATTCACAGCCGCACCTCCGTCACACTCTTATCCTGTAGGATATTTCGGTATACAGCGAATAGACGAACACATAGACCTGCTGAACGAGGGACATAAACAGCATCAGCAGCACCAGCATGATGACCATAGCGCCGATAGTGAAAGCGCAGGCGAGGATAGTTTTCGCCGGAGAGTACTGATGCACAGATTTCACGGCGAAGAAGAGGAGCAGAGCGCTCCAGCCGATGAAAGTGAACCTGATAATATCCATGAACACCAGTTCATCGCGGACGAGGAGATGAGAGAGGATAGTCCTGATGAAGAGCTGCGCGGTATACGGCACGAGGGCGTAAGCGCTGTAGATGCAGATATTCCGCATAGTGCCATCGCCGTCCAGCAGGGTACAAACGGACCAGTTACCGACCACCCATGCAGCGAAGAAAACGATACTTCTGAGGATATAGGGGATAATATTGAAGGTCTTATCGTAGTTGATAAAGAACTGAGGACCGAAGAGTCTGCCGTCAGCAACCATACCGAGGAAGAGCATAAAGACGATGAAGAAGGCTATATTAAGTGAGCCGGCTTTTTTCCAGCGCATATCCTCGAAGCCTTCCACGGGGTGCAGCAGGATATGTCTGACCCACTGTACCTGAGAGAGTTCCATCATAAGCTATCCTCCTTTCGTGCAGCAGAGTGCGGGTGATTATTTCTATAGCGGCGAAGGGCAGAGAGGGCGAATACAGCGGCGAAAATCAGCGCAGCGATAGCAGAGAAATGTGATCTCAGCCATTGCAGGCGATAGCCCTCGAAAGCCTTATTGTATATCTTACCGGCATCAGCGAGTTTAGCGTACTTCATAGCACCGCGGTAGTCGCCTTTGCGGAGCAGAGCGGAAGCTACGCCGACATAAGCGCGGCGGTAGTTTCCATCGCGTTTCAGCACCTCATACCACGGGTCAAGAGCCTCCTCGTAGTAGCCGTCATTATGGAGCTTAGCGGCTTTGTGGACGATACTGCCGAAGTCAGTCTCAGTAAAGACAGTGACGGTATCCTTCTGGGAATCCAGCACAAAGAGCTCATTGCCGTATGATTCAAGAGCGGCAGGTCTGTCGAAGCCGCCCAGCTGCTTGGCGATAGTACCGGTAATGAAGAGGAGCTCGCACTCCTCATCGTACTGGAAGATACGGCCGGAGGTATGATCGAGGCAGTTGATGCAGCCGTCATCAGCAATATCAATATCGATGATCGCGGTCTGGAACACCTTATTCTGGGTTGGATCATAGATGGGAGTATAGTCGCCGAAGCTAAGCTCTCTGTCGGCGAAGATATTTTTACCGGCAGCGTTAAGTTTCTTGACGGTATCGGTAGTCTGAGAGGAAGAGGAAGAACAGGTGAAGATAAAATCGCCGTCAATATCGAATCCGGAGATACCGGAGGGGATATTTCTGATACGTCTTGCTTTTTTCTTATCAGAGATGAAAGCGCGGAAGAAGTGATCGCGAATGACCTCCGCAGTCGGTGCATTGCGGTTAGCGCCGTAGAATCCGGAGAACTCACCGTCCGGAGCGAACATAGCGGCACCGGTAGTGATATTACCCAGTACCACATAAACGTTACCGGCTTTATCGGCGAGTACTTTCTGGGGCATAAAGGTTTTATTCTGGTCAAAGACATTAGATACGGGCTTGGTAATCTCGCGAATCACATTGCCATCGAGGTCGGAGACGAGCACACGGGAGTTCTCAGTATCAGCGATATACATAACATCGTCATCGGAGACAAAGACACCGGAGGGCTTATTGAGAGCAGTATCGGAGCCATCGGGCATAGTGAATTCGGAGTACACTCTGCCGGCTGATCCAAGCTGAGCGTCAGCGGAGACAATGCGGTTGTTGCCGGTATCGGCGATGAACATGGTACCGTCGTGGGAGCAGAAAATATCGGAGGGAGAGTCGAAGCTGCCCACACCGAGGTCGGTGCCGGAGACAGCTCTGTCGGCGATATAGCCTGCCTGAGAAGGGATAGCATCGCCCCACCTGTCGTAGTTGTACACATCATAAGGTTCACCGGCGGAAGCGGAGATAGCGCTGCACATTGCAGAAACCGCACACACCGCAGCCGCAGCGAAAGAGAGCAGATATTTCAACATACGCGCCCCCTATTCCTTGATACCGGAGTGAGCCATAGTTTCGATGACCTGTTTCTGAGCCAGCATGAACACTATGATGGGCGGGATAAGCATAAACACAGCCGCAGCCATAGCGACACCGGCGCGGGCGATACCGGAGGAAGCCGCCTGAGTGACGACAGTAGGGAGAGTTTTGAACTGTTCCTGGAAAATCATGGAACCGCCCTGAATATTCCACGCTGCCTGAAAAGCGAAGATAACGAGGGTCATGAGGGCGGGTTTCTGGTTAGGAATAACGATCTGCCAGCAGATACGGAAGAGGCTTGCGCCGTCCACTTTAGCGGCTTCGATCATAGAATCGGGTATCTGGGAGATAGACTGACGCATAAGGAACAGCCCCATAGGAGAAGCGACAGAAGGGAGAATAAGCGCGAGTGGGTTATCGATGAGGTGGAGTTTAGCCATAACGATATACTGCATGATATAGATGACATTGCTCTGATAGAGGAGAGAGACCACGATAATGCTGTTGATGAGCTTACTTCCGGGGAATCTGCACTTAGCGAGGACGAAAGCCGCCATAGAGGAAAAGACGCATTGCAGCGCAGTTACAGTCACAGTAACGGCGAGGCTGTTGAAGACGTACCGTGAAAAGGGGACTCTGTTCTGTCTGAGCACCTCAAACATATCGCTGAAATTATCGAGGGTAGGTCTGACCGCATACAGCTTGGGAGGGAATACGAAGAGCTCCTCCACAGGCTTAACGGACATGATGACGGTGAGGTATACAGGCAGAGCCATGAACACACCGATGACAGCAAGGAACAGGAAGATGCACACAGTACCGCCTGATTTTCTGCCAGCCTGACGGGTAGAGGCTTTGATTTTAGAAGTATCAGTCATAGAAAGCACCTCAGTCCAGATACTTGCCGAGCGCCTTGCTGATGAGCTTATTGCAGGCGAACATCACGACGAAGAGTATCATACAAATAG
>CADBNS010000077.1 GCA_902796065.1 Ruminococcus flavefaciens | reverse complement strand
ATAATTTTGTCGGTGACAAGGCAAAAATCTGCCGACGGGCTGTCGCCCTTCAAGGATTTTTAACGCAGTCACCGGCAAAATTTGACGGAAAGACGTGCATGAATCCCTATGTGGACAGGTTCTAACACAAAAGCGGCAGTTCTCCGGAGCTGCCGCTTCTTTTTGCATAACGCCTGAGCCGTAAAACAGTCCGCACATTATGTTAAATTTAGGTTAAACAATCCCGAACTCCCTTGACTATTCCACTCTCCGGACTATAATAATAATTGAGCCATGATACCTGCATTCTGCGGAGAAAACATATCCGCAGCACTAACTCGCTCGCCGCAGGTCATGGCTCGAACAAAAAAAGGAGTTCGATTTATGGATCAGAGTTTTTCAATTTTTAACATCTTCACCCTGCTTGGCGGACTTGCCTTCTTCCTCTATGGTATGAACGTCATGTCCACAGGTCTGGAAAAGCTGACCGGCGGTAAACTGGAAGTCGCACTGAACAAGATGACTTCCAACAAGATCAAAGCACTTCTGCTTGGTATGGGCGTTACTATCGCCATTCAGTCATCATCTGCTATGACCGTCATGCTGGTCGGTTTCGTCAATTCCGGCCTCATGTCACTGGAACAGACTATCGCTGTCTGCTTCGGCTCAGATATCGGTACAACTTTCACAGCCTGGATCCTTTGCCTTGGCGACATCGAAAACAACAACAGTGTGGGTACAGTAAAATTCCTTCTGGAAATGCTGAAACCGGAATCGTTTTCTCCGCTCATGGCGCTGATCGGTACAGCACTGATAATGTTCGCCAAAAAGAACAAGAAAAAGGATATAGGCCGCATTTTAGTCGGATTTGCAGTTATAATGACCGGAATGACCCTTATGTCAAGCTCCGTTGATCCGCTTGCCAATTCACCTGAATTCAGAAAGACACTGACTGCTTTTGAAAACCCGATACTCGGTGTACTCGTTGGTGCGGCTTTCACCGGAATAATCCAGAGCTCTGCCGGTTCTATCGGTATCCTCATGGCTTTCTCAAAGTCCGGCGCACTGACCTACGGTATGGCTCTGCCGATCATCATGGGCTGCAACATCGGTACCTGCGTTACTGCTCTGCTGTCTACCTTCGGCGTAAGCAAGGATGCTAAGCGTGTTGCGTGGATACATATCCTCATAAAGCTCATAGGTACAGCAGTTCTTCTGCCTGTATTTATTATCCTCAAGGACGTTGTGGGCATCAGTGCTCTCAACAATACAGTAGGATATATCGGAATCGCTGTAATGCATACTATATTTAATGTCACTATAACTATCATGCTCCTCCCGTTTGCAAATCAGATCGTCAAACTTACACGCATAATCATCAAGGACGGCAAGGAGACTGCTGTGGAGTCAAAGCGCACTGTTACAGGTCTTGACGAGCGCTTCCTCAAAACTCCCGGTGTCGCTGTTGAGGCTTGCAGAAACGCTACGATAGAAATGTCCGACATCACACGATCCACTATCAAGGACGCTCTGGGTATGCTCATTGCTCCCTATGACGAGGAATTGGCTGAGTCAGTCAAGGACCGCGAGGACATCATCGATAACTTCGAGGATAAGATAAACAGCTACCTCATCAAGATCTCAAAAGCCAGCGTTACCGGCGCTGACAGCCGAAGAGTTTCAAAGATGATGCACTGCGTCGGAAACTTCGAGCGTATCTCCGACCACGCTGTAAACCTCATAGAATCCGCTCAGGAAATGCACGAAAAAGGTATCAGCTTCTCTCCTGAGTGCGTCAACGAAATAAAGGTCATCACTGAGGCGATCAATGAGAATATCGACCGCGCCTTCGATTCGTACAACAGCAACGACCTCTCCGTAGCTCATAAGGTAGAGCCGCTGGAGGAAGTGGTGGATAACCTCAGCACTGAGCTGAAAAACAGACATATCCGCCGTCTCCAGAATGATGAATGTACCGTTGAGCTGGGTTACATCTTCCAGGATATTCTCACAAATCTGGAGCGTATCTCAGACCACTGCTCAAATATCGCAGGCTGCCTCATTGAGACAGACGAAAAAACAAATATCCATGCTTATCTCCACGATGTCAAGCAGAATGACGAGAAATTCCATGCGGAATTCCTTGCGTATTCCGAAAACTACTTCGGAAAGCTGGACAGTATCACTACTACAAAGGAGACTGCATAAAATAAGAACCTGTCCACATAGGGTGAATGTACGGATTTTCAGGCATAATTTTGTCGGTGACAAGGCAAAAATCCGCCGACGGGCT
>CADBNS010000076.1 GCA_902796065.1 Ruminococcus flavefaciens | reverse complement strand
CATATAGATTCATGAATTCATAGGTACTCGTACTTGACCGATTACTGCCGTTGCCGGCGAACTTCACCGGTCAGTGCGTCAGGAGCCAATGCAGAGGAAATATATAGATCTATATAAATCTCCGCATTATCCTGCGGTAGTAGTTATCCTATTTTAATGTGTGTACGGCGTTTCTTTATGCAGCCTGCCGCCGGCTGAACTGAAGCACTTTCTTACTTCTGCTTAGGCTTCTTTGCACCGTACTTGGAACGAGCCTGATTACGGTTTGCAACACCCTGTGCATCAAGTGCGCCTCTGATGATGTGGTAACGTACACCAGGGAGATCCTTTACACGTCCGCCTCTGATGAGAACGACGCTGTGCTCCTGGAGGTTGTGACCGATACCCGGGATATAAGATGTTACTTCGTATCCGTTTGTGAGCTTAACTCTTGCGATCTTTCTCATAGCTGAGTTAGGCTTCTTAGGTGTAGCTGTTCTTACAGCTGTGCACACGCCTCTCTTCTGAGGTGAGCTCTGGTTTGTCTGTACCTTCTTCTTTGCGTTGTAGCCCTTCTGAAGTGCAGGAGCTGTGGACTTTGTCTCAAGATCCTTTCTTCCCTTGCGGACTAACTGGTTAAATGTAGGCATATTTTTCCTCCTTTTTCTTAAAATAGATATGTACTGACAATACAGCACACTAACATATTATATCCGAAAAAAAGCGGCTTGTCAAGAGAATTTCCTGAAAAAGCCGCTTTTTTCATTTTTTTGGTGTTTTGAACATTACTGCGCTGTGGCATCAGCGTTATATTGGGTATTTTATGCGTTGTTCGGCATCAGCTGAGGAATTCTTCAAATGTGGCTGTGCCGCCTGTGGAGAGGTATGAGTAGTATTTCAGCGTCGATGTTGCATCGCCGGCTTCTATCTTGCCGTTCTTGTCTATGTCGCCTGCTTTCTTCTGCCGCTCGTCAAATGTGCCCGATGAACCGGTCGAGCTGCGGGAGTATTCCTTCAGTATCTCCGTCGCATCGGCTGCATTGACCTTGCCGTTTCCGTCAACATCACCAAGCAGTACCGCGTCGTCCTCCGGTGAAGCAGGCTCCGGAACTGTGAATGACAGGAACTCACGGGTCATGTACTGCCATGCGGGATCGTGGAAGCCTATGGTAAGTACTACCGATCCGGGGCCGTTGATGGTTACTGTTCCGTCATTTGAGGCTGACGCTACCTTGCTGTTGCTGGTGGAGACGTAGTATATCTGCATTCCTTCACCATCGTAGAGTATTTTGAAGCTGTTGCCCTTTTTCAGCTGGCTCTCGTCCGGCTGGCGGAGTACGATGTCTCTGTTGACTACCGGCTCTGTTTTTGTGGTGGTCATGGTTGAGGTCGTGGTGGCTGCGGTAGAAGTTGTGGTTGTCGAAGTGGTAGTTGTGGTAGTCGTTGTAGTTGTAGTGGTCGTTGTTGTTGTGGTCGTGGTAGTCGTCGTCGTTGTAGTTCTCGGCGGCTCAGTTGCCGGAGGATCCTCAACTGTCACGTTGAAGTGTACCTCGGCTGTGGCTGTGTATCCCTCATAGCTGAATTCCTTGATGATGTATATGGTGTACATTCCGGGTACGTTCTTGTTGTAGCCGGAGGTGTCTATCTTGTACTCAGATGCGGGACGGGTGAAGTTGTCAAAGTGCTTTGTCCTGCCGTCTGCGCCGTGGTAGGTGACGTAATCGGAAACCATTGCTCCGTCCAGCTTTATGTCCTCACCGACATAGTATCTGGTGATATCAGGCGGAGTATCCAGTGTGAAGAACAGCTCTGCATATGGCTGGGCTGCTTTCGTAGTCGTAGTTACCGGCACTGTTCTGGCGGTTGTTGTAGTTGTAGTTGTAGTCGTTTTTCTGGTGGTGGTAGTAGTGGTTGTTGTCGTCGTCGTGGTGGTGATTGTCGTTTCCGGCTTTTCTTCGACATTGACACGGAAACGGCCGGTTGCCTCTACCCATTCCCTCAGCTCTGCGTTATATACACGGTAGCTTATGGTCAGTTCTTTGCTTCCTGTTGTGGAGCTGTCAAAGCCCGTCACCTGATACCTGTCTGTGCGCTCTGCAACCGGATCGTTGTAGGTCTCCTGAGTGGTGCGTCCGTTCTGTCTGCGTGTGACGTTTACGGTCAGTCCGGTGAGGTCAAGTGCTTCGCCGATATAGTAGGTGGTCTTGTACGGCATGGTCACTATGTGCATATTCAGTGTGAAACGGTGCCTCTCCGGATCTTCGGTGGTGGTCACGGTTGTCGGACGTACTGTGGTGGTAGTGGTGGAAGTGGTAGTTGTCGGCCGTTCGGTCGTGGTCGTTGTAGTTGTGGTGGTGGTACGTGTGGTCGTCGGACGGGTCGTTGTAGTTGTACGGACTGTTGTGGGCTGCGTTATCGGCGGATCGATAGCAGGGGAGCCGGTATAGCGCTGATAGTTCTTGTTGAAGTCGTTGGCGAATGCCTGCGCTTCTGAGCCTTCGGGTGCGTAGATCGTCGCATTTCCTACTGTATCGCCGTCACCGTATATCCTACAGTCCGGATTCGCTATGTACAGCGCTGTGACTCCAGAGCCCTTGAACGCATTCCTGCCTATGGTCTTTAGCCGGGTGGGCAGATTTATCGAACGAAGTGATGCGCAGTTGTAGAATGCGCTTGTGCCGATCGCTGTGACTGTTGACGGCACACTGATAGAGGAAAGATTCTTACAGCTTGAGAATGAGGCTGCGCCTATAGTGGTTACACCCTCTGAGATTATGACGTTGGTGATGGTGTCGGCTTGCTTGAACCACGGGACATAGTTCTCAATGGCATTGTTGTACATCGCACCGGAACCGGTGATGGTCAGCGTGCCGCCGGAGAGCTGCCACCTGACATTGTCTCCGCACTGATCGTCGTCCTGATAGGTGAGTGTTTCTACAGGCAGTTCAGCAGAGATACTGCCGGCAGCTGTGGCAGTACTGCTCAGCACAGGTGCAGTGCTGAGGATCCCTGCCAGTACAAGACAGATGAATTTCCTCATAATAATTACTCCTTTGTTTTTCCCTTTTTAATATAGACCTGCCCTTGCGTCAGGACAGGTCTTATTTACAGATAAATAGTTTCAGCGCATCTTCCGCGGTGCAAACAGCAATATCAGCGGATAGATCTCCAGTCTGCCGAGGAGCATATCAAAGCAGAGTACTATCTTGGAGAACGATGAAAGTCCGCCGAGACTGCCTGCGGGTCCGAATCTGCCAACACCAAAGCCTATATTGTTCATACAGGTTATTACCGCTGACGCACTCTCCTCTATGGAGAAGTCGTCAAGCGTGATGAGCAGAAGCGAGATACACATGAGCATGATGAATAGTATCAGATAGTTGCTTGCGCCCCGGACTACGTCTTTTTCTACCGGCTTGCCGTCCATCTTTACTGTTGCTACAGCACGGGGACTGACTATGTAGCGCAGCTCCTTGATACCTGTCTTTATGATTATCATGATTCGTGCAACCTTCATTCCGCCTCCCGTCGAGCCTGCACAGGAGCCTACGAACATCAGCAGAAGCAGCAATGTCTGTGAGAACATCGGCCACTGTGCTGTGTCTGTGGTGGAGAATCCCGCGGAGGTTATGGTCGATGCGACCATGAAGAAGGAGTGGCGCAATGCGTCGCCAAAGCCGTTGTACAGCTTCAGCACGTTGAATGTGATGATAGCTGTTGCGGCAATGATTATGCTGAAATATGTGCGCACCTCTTCGTTTTTGAATGCCATTGAGAACTTCTTTATGATGAGATAGTAGTAAAGGTTGAAGTTAACTCCGAAGAGGATTATGAATACTGCTACGACCATTTCTATGTATACGCTGTTGTAGTGAGCGATACTGTCGCCCCATATGGAGAATCCGCCTGTACCTGCTGAGGAGCAGGCGTGTATCACTGCGTCATACAGCGGCATACCGCCCAGCATGAGGAGTATGCCCTCTGATACTGTCAGCGATATGTATATCCCGTAGAGTATCCGCGCGGAGAATTTCGACTTGGATACCAGTCTGCCTACGTTGGGTCCTGCACATTCCGCACGCATCATGTGCATCGTGCGCACATCTTTGCTGGACATTATCGCCAGCACGAACATGAGGACTCCCATACCGCCCAGCCAGTGGGTGAATGCCCGCCAGAACAGACATGACCGCGACATCGCCTCCACATCAGAGAGTATGGTCGCACCGGTGGTGGTGAAGCCGGAAACAGTCTCGAACAGTGCGTCAGCGTAATTGGGTATCTCGCCGGAGAGTACAAAGGGTACGGCTCCTACAGCGGACATCGCTATCCATGATGCGGCTACGCTGACAAAGCCCTCCATGGAGAATACAGAGTTGTTTTTCGGACGCCTTATGGTTATCAGACATGATACTACCATCAGTGCCGCAAATGGTATGCCGAAAGAGGTGATAACGTGATCTTCATGGTAAATCAGTCCTACGATTATGGGCAGTAACATCGACAGTCCTACTATCCTCAGTATTTGTCCCATAATATAGACTATCATTTTATAATTCATAATTAGACGAATGGCACCCCTTAATCAAAAATATCCTTCAGGTCGCCGAAGCCCTTGTTTGTTGTAACGACAACAACACTGTCGTTGACTTTAAGGCAGTCGTCTCCCTTTGGTATGATAAGCTCGTTGCCGCGGGCTATGCTTGCGATGAGTATGCCGTTCCTGAGCTTCAGCTTCTTCAGCGGAACGTCAACGTAGTCCTTCTGCTCGCGGATAACGAATTCTATTGCCTCAAGTCTGTCATTAACGAGGCGGTATAGCGTGGTTATGTTGTTGCCGGCTGAATTCTGCTTCGCACGGACGTACTGGAGTATAAGGCTCACGGTGATGGACTTCGGTGAAATGATACTGTCCAGATCCAGTGTTTCAGTGAGCTGCATGAGCGTCATGCGGTTTACCTTCGTAACTACCTTGTCTACGCCGTTGTTCTTTGCCAGCAGCGAAAGAAGGATATTCTCCTCGTCTATGCCTGTAAGTGTTACGACCGCATCTGCATCGTATACTCTCTCCTCACGGAGCAGGTCGTGGTCGGTTCCGTCGCCGCAGCATACGCTCACCTTGTCAAGGTGGTCGCTGAGCTCGAGGCAGCGGTCGGGATTGATCTCGATTATCTTCACCTTGACGCCCATTTCACGGAGCTGCTGCGCAAGGTGGTAGGCTACTC
This sequence comes from Ruminococcus flavefaciens, assembly GCA_902796065.1. GTDB lineage: Bacteria > Bacillota > Clostridia > Oscillospirales > Ruminococcaceae > Ruminococcus > Ruminococcus flavefaciens_X. Next base: position 6,950 of record CADBNS010000076.1, on the reverse strand, counting down.
TTCCGCCGCCGATGAGTACTGCGTTCTTTACGCGCTTTTCACGGTATGCTGCACTGATGCTGCGGAAAAATTTGACCATTGCACTGTGGGAGGCTGTCATGTGTATCTTGTCGCCTGCCTTCAGCACGAAGTTGCCGTTGGGTATGATTATATCCTCACCCCGCTGTACCGCACATATAAGTACGTCCAGACGCAGTCTGCGCGACAGCTGGCTAAGGGCAAGATTCTCCAGGATACTTCCGCTTGTTATGCGTATCTCGGCAAGATCTACCCTTCCCTTTGCGAAGGATTCAATATTTATAGCCTCCGGATAACGAAGGACCTTTGCTATCTCATTCGCAGCATTATAGTCCGGATTGACCATCATGCTGATACCCAGCTCCTCACGCATGAATACCATCTGCTTATCGAATTCGGGACTGCGCACCCTTGCGATACAGTGACGCGCTTTCATCTTCTTCGCGATAAGACAGGAGAGTATATTGACTTCATCTGAGCTTGTAACTGCTATGAGTATATTTGCTTTGTCTACATTGGCTTCCTGTAAGACTTCGGTCTGTAAACAGTTGCCGACTATGCCCATTATATCGAAGTCATTGGTAAGTGCTTTGATACGTGCCTCATTTTTATCTATAACGGTCACGTTGTGTTCGTCGCAGAGGACTTCAGCGAGGGCACTGCCCACTTTGCCGCCTCCGACAATGATAATTTCCATATATCCTCCATAGAATCATATTTACCTGTTGAAAAAACAGATACAATTCTTCAATATAATTATAATGCTGTGCAGATAATTTGTCAATAGATAATAATTATTTGCTCCACTCATTGATTCTGGAGAGCCTCTGCTTGCCATGACAGCGAAATACTGCGGCAGAATGCCCTGAAACCAACGAAAAACGCCATAGTATACCTGACTGCGGTCAGATCTGCTATGGCGCGTCTTTTCATTTATGATCGGACTGTTTACATCAGCTCACAGATGAGATTGGAGAATTCTACAGGATTCTCTATGCTCATGCCCTCAATGAGGAGCGCCTGTGAGTAGAGCAGCTTTGCGTATTTGTCCAGCTTTTCATTGTCGCCGGAGCTGCTGAGTGCTGTGAGCTTGCCGAATATCTCGTGCTCCGGATTGATCTCCAGTACACGCTTTGCCTGTACCTTCTGGTCTGTCGGCATGGAGTTGAGCACCTTCTCCATCTCCAGTGTGATGTCACCCTCTGTGGTGAGGCATACTGGGTGGGATTTAAGACGCTGTGAGAGAACTACCTTGCTTACCTTGCCGTCCAGTGCCTTTGCAAGCTCCTCCAGCATTCCGGAGTTCTCCTCCTCCTTTGCCTTGATCTCCTCCTTCTTCTCGGTGTTCTCAAGTCCGAGATCATCGGCGGATACGTTCTTGAATTCCTTGTCCTTGTAGCTGTGGAGTGTGCGAATTGCAAACTCGTCAACGTTGTCGGTGAGGTAGAGTATCTCAAAGCCGTTGTCCTTTACCAGCTCTGTCTGCGGCAGCTGCTCGATACGCTCAATGCTTTCGCCGGCTGCGTAGTAGATGTACTTCTGCTCCTCACGCATACCTGTTACGTATTCGTCAAGTGTTACCAGCTTCTTCTCCTTGGAGGAGGTGAACATCAGCAGGTCCTGGAGCTTGTCCTTGTTCATGCCGTAGTCGCTGTATACACCGTATTTCAGCTGGAGTCCGAAGTTCTTCCAGAATTCCTCGTACTTCTCACGGTCGTTTTTCAGCATCTTTTTCAGCTCGCTGCTGATGGTCTTTTCTATGCTCTTTGCTATTACCTTCAGCTGTCTGTCGTGCTGGAGCATCTCACGGGAGATGTTCAGTGACAGATCCTCAGAGTCCACAAGGCCCTTTACAAAGCTGAAATAGTCCGGCAGAAGGTCTGCACACTTGTCCATGATGAGGACGCCGTTTGAGTACAGCTGGAGTCCCTTTTCGTACTCCTTGGAGTAAAAGTCGAACGGTGCTTTGCCGGGAATATAGAGCAGTGCGTTATAGCTGGGCATTCCCTCGTTCTTGACATGGGCATACTTGAGCGGCTCTGTGTAGTCGTAGAATTTCTCTGTGTAGAAATGCTTGTAGTCCTCATCCTTCAGCTCTGTCTTGTTCTTCTTCCAGAGCGGTACCATGCTGTTGAGTGTCTCAACTTCAATGTAGTCTTCGTACTCCAGCGGCTTGTTTGCTGCCTTGTCCTCCTCGGACTGCTCCTTCGGACGGCTGTGGGTCATCTCCATCTTAACGGGGAAACGAATATAATCAGAGTACTTCTTTACCAGTCCCTTGATGCGGTACTGGTCAAGGAATTCTCCGTACTTCTCGTCGTCTGTATCGTCAAGCAGCTCAAGGGTTATCTCTGTACCGGTTGTCTTCTTCTCAGCCTCTGTTATCGTGTAGCCGTCAACTCCCTCTGACTCCCACTGATATGCCTTGTCGCTGCCGTATGCCTTGGTTACTACTGTTACCTTCTTCGCTACCATGAATGCAGAGTAGAAGCCTACGCCGAACTGTCCGATTATCTGGTTGTCCTCGTCCAGCTTGTTCTCGTTCTTGAATTTGAATGAGCCGCTGTTGGCGATGGTTCCGAGATTGTTTTCCAACTCCTCAGCTGTCATTCCGATTCCGTTATCGGTGATCTTTATTGTACGGCTGTCTTTATCAGCGGCTATCCAGATTGCAAAATCGTCCTTGTTCATGCCTACCTTGTCATCAGTAAGGGACTTGAAATAGAGCTTGTCGATAGCATCACTTGCGTTGGATATGAGCTCTCTGAGGAATATTTCCTTATGTGTATAGATCGAATGGATCATCATTTCCAGAAGTCTTTTGGACTCTGCTTTGAACTGTTTGGTTTCCATAAAATAACATCTCCCTGATATAAATCAGCACTTTCACTATGAAAGTGTTAGCACTCAGACTAACTGAGTGCTAAATATAGTGTATCACTTTAGCTCGGACAAGTCAAGCGGTACACTGAATGTTTACAATTTGTTCATATTTACTGTCCGACTCCTCTCTCCCTCAGCGTAAAATTTCCCCTGAGTTATGCAAAAATAATGTAAATGTTATTTACATCATCCCGAAAACGTGGTATACTATGTTTAGATATTCCTGCTTTCAGGTGTATACTATTTTATATTGTATATGGAGAATAAGATGAAAGAACGTCCCGATATTGAAGAAAGACCCGATCACGGCCATTATGCTGCCTGTCACGGCCTTAAAACTGAGATTGAGACTCATTGCAAGGATATTTTCTTCTATACCCTCATCGCAAGCATCATATTGATATTCTTTACCCTGGGCTGTACCGTCTTCCCCGTGATCTCATTCATTCCTTCACTGTTCGGTGAAAACTATGAGGTCGGTTTCATTTTTACTCAGATCACGGAACTGCTGCTCATCGTGCTTGTCGCTGCTTTCGGTTACGGCGAACGCAAATACCTCAATGAGGTGCTGTTTTGCCTGTACCTGCTGATCTTCATTTTCAGCCTCTTCACCGGCAGACGCCTCGGCAGCGCTCTGGGTGCTATCTACGGCGCCTGCGGTGCCTTTATCTCACGCAGAGCTTTCAGCGATTACAGCTTCTATAAGAAACTAAAGGAAACTGAGGGTTTCCCGCATTTCAGCATTACCTATGTCGAATCTCTGTCAAAACCGGCTTTCTCTTCGGAGTATACCCGCGAAATCTATGAGAAAAGCCGCAGCTATTACGATGATGATATAAAATCTGCCATTCCGGACAGGTCTTACTCCGCTCCCGCTGAGGAGCATATGGCAGGTATCCCCGAGCCCTCCTACGAGAGCCCCTACAGGTCTTCTTCCGGTGCCGGCTTCATGGACGAGCTGCCTACTGTGCTCCCTACTGAACTCATGGACGAGGAGGACGCTTTCGTTCCGGATACAAGCTCAGATCACGATGACAGTACTTTTTCTGATGAACTTTGATTGGAGGAGTTGCTATGTTCGCTAAGGTGGCAAGTCTTGGACTATTCGGACTTAATGCTTTCCCTGTTGATGTTGAGATCGACATAAGCCGGGGCAATCCTCAGTTCGATATTGTCGGCCTCCCTGATGCGGTGGTCCGCGAAAGCCGCGAGAGGATACGTGCGGCGCTGAGAGCCTGTAATATTAGCTTCCCCGTGGCTGCTGTCATGGTCAACCTCGCTCCGGCGGATACACGGAAAAGCGGCTCTGTGCATGATATGGCGATTTTCATGGCCGTCCTCAAAGCTATGAGAATGATCGACATCAGCCTTGAGGGCTGCGCATTTATCGGCGAGATCTCTCTGAATGGCGATATTCGCCGTATCAGCGGCGTTCTCCCTATGGTCATGCTGGCAAAGGAAACCGGTATAAGATCGGTTTTCGTTCCCGCTGAAAATGCCAGTGAGGCCGCTGTTATCGATGGTATCCGGATCTATGCTGTGGATAACGCGGAGCAGCTCATTATGCACTTCCGCGGTGAGGAACAGCTTTCTCCCGTCCCACGATACATACCTCCGGCTGCTGCCTATGACGAGGTGCTGGATTTTGCAGATGTGCGCGGTCAGCAGTCCGCTAAAAAGGCACTGGAGATCGCTGCTGCCGGCGGTCATAATGCGCTGCTTATCGGTTCGCCCGGAAGCGGAAAAAGTATGCTCTCAAAGCGTATGCCCTCCATTCTTCCGCCGCTTACCTTCGAGGAGGCACTTGAAACTACAAAGATACACTCCATTTCCGGTCTGCTTACTCCGGAGATGCCTATTATCACTAAGCGGCCTTTCAGATCGCCGCACCATACCATCTCTGCTGCCGGTCTCGCCGGCGGTGGAAGTGTTCCACATCCGGGGGAGGTGTCCCTCGCTCATAACGGTCTGCTCTTCCTTGATGAACTGGCTGAGTTCGACCGCCGTACCCTGGAGATCCTCCGTCAGCCATTGGAGGACCGCAAGGTCACTATCGCCCGCGCTGCCGGTACTGTGACTTATCCGTGTACCATTATGCTCATCGGTGCTATGAATCCCTGTCCTTGCGGCTACTACGGTCACCCCAAGCGTAAGTGCATCTGTCCGCCGAATAAGGTGGCAAGCTATCTGTCAAGGATCTCCGGTCCGCTTCTCGACCGCTTCGACCTGCATATCGAGGTCGCTCCTGTGGAGTTCGAGGACCTCTCCTCAAAAGCCTCCGAAGAACCATCTGCGGAAATACGCAAGAGAGTAATGGCTGCCCGTGAGATACAAGCGGAACGCTTCCGCGGTACGGATATTACCTGTAATGCGCTTATCACTCCGGATAAGCTGCAGGAGATGTGTCCGCTGGACGACGCCGCGCAGAATATGCTGAGAAATGTCTTCGATAATCTCGGTCTGAGCGCCCGTGCCTACGACAGAATACTGAAAGTTGCCCGTACTATCGCAGATCTGGGCAATTCAGAAGTGATACAGAGACAGCATCTGGCTGCTGCGGTTCAGTATCGCAGCCTCGACAGAAAGTACTGGTCGGAAGGAAACAGATAATACCGGCCGGCAATTTATATAAAGGAAGGTTACAATGAGATCGGCATTCAAAAAACTAACTGTCAACAAACACAGCGTTGATCTGGGTCTTCTGTTTGCTGTTACGCTGTGCGCGGTGATAAGTACTCTGCTTATCTACTCCATTGTCCGCAGCGGTATCAGCGAGCTCGAGGGCGTGGGTCCAAGCTACTGGAAAACTCAGCTCATTTCTATGGCCATCGGTGTGCTGGTGGCTGTGATGATTTCTTTTTTCGACTACCGCAAGCTGGTCAAGCTTTGGCCGGTTTTCGTCCCCATCGCACTGGGTCTCGTCGCCCTGACCTTCACCGGACTGGGCTATCAGCGTGAGGGCGCCGACGACCACGGCTGGATCAGAGTCTTCGGTGTCAGTATGCAGCCGTCAGAGGTCATGAAAATCGCCTTCATTCTGACGTTTTCCTATCATCTCTCCCGCGACGAGGAGGATATGAACAAGCCACTGCATATGCTGCTGCTGCTGATCCACGGCGGTATCCCCATCGGTATCGTCGGCTTGCAGGGCGACTACGGTACGGCTATCGTTTTTGCCGCTATTTTCGGCGCTATGATGATAACTGCGAAGATCTCGTGGAAGTACCTTGTGGCTGCTCCATTCGTTATCGCAGGCGTTGTGGCGGTCATGTGGTTCAACTTCCTCAGCAACTTCCACAAACAGCGTATCCTGATTCTCTTCCACCCCGGTACTGACCCCGAGAATATCGAGTATCAGCAGGATCTGGGTCTGGCGGCTATCAAGTCCGGCGGAGTGTTCGGAAAGGGTCTGTTTGCGGCGCCTGAAGAGTACATCTACGTTCCGGAGCTCCATAATGACTTCATCTTCGCTCACGTCGGTCAGGTGTTCGGCTTCATCGGCTCTATCGGTATCCTCATCGTTCTGGCTTATATCTGCCTGAAGGTGTTCGCCGACAGCCGCGTAACACGCGACAGACTGGGCAGATTTATTTGCATGGGCGCTTTCGGTCTGTTCTTTACCCACTGTGTCATGAATATCGGCATGGTGCTCAAGGTTGCACCGGTTATCGGCGTTCCGCTGCCATTTCTCAGCGGCGGCGGTACTGCGATGCTGTCAATGTATGCGGTCATTGGTCTTGTGCTTAGCACTTACAGTCACCGCGCGGTGAACTATAATGTTTTCTATGACGATGATGAATGATTAAGGGCACTCCTATAAAGGCTGCGCTGATATAGAAGTTTTATGCCATAGTACTTCTGATCCAAAGTCAGAAGTACTATGGCGTTTCTATTGACAGACCTTCAATGCTGTGTTATAATTGTTACTAACAAAAATCAGAATTCATAGGTGAAAAAAATGAATTTGAATAAGATGATATCCAAAGTTGGTTCAGCGATCGTAACGGTGACAGTATTTCTGTTTGCAGTATTTCTGATAATCAATTTTT
>CADBNS010000075.1 GCA_902796065.1 Ruminococcus flavefaciens | reverse complement strand
TGCGGCGCTGTCGAGCTTTTTAGAGACACCGAGGAAGGGGCAGATACCCATGAATTTAGATAGCACGAAGTTATCCGTGAGCATAGCGGAGAGCATAATCACCATAATAGTTTTCATTACTCAGCACTCTCCTTTCCGCCGCATAGATCAGCCATCGGGCAGCCCTCACAGCCGCCGCACTCGATCTCCTGAGGCGGCTTTTTATTCTTGAGCTTATTGACGACAGCGATTATCATACCCAGGGTAAAGAAACCGCCGGCAGGCATGATAAACAGGAGCATCGGGGAGTTATGCAGGACAGGAATATCCATACCCATCCACTGACCGGCACCGATGATCTCTGTGACGGAACCCATAAGCAAGAGGGCAAGAGTGAACCCGATACCCATACCGATGGCATCGAGAGCGGAAGCGGCGATAGAGTTCTTACTTGCGAACATTTCAGCGCGTCCGAAGATAATGCAGTTAACGGTAATAAGGGTAAGGTAGATACCGAGGCTTTTATAGAGGGAAGGGACGAAGCCTTCCAGCAGGAAGCCGATGAGAGTAACGAAGCTGGCGATAATAACGATAAACGCAGGGATACGCACCTTATCGGGAATGACCTTTCTCAGTGCAGAGATAACGATATTTGAGCCGAGCAGGACGAAAGTAGTAGCAAGGCCCATACCGATGCCATTCATAGCCTGAGTAGTGACTGCGAGAGTAGGGCACATACCCAGGAGCATCACCAGAGTCGGGTTCTCTTTAATTATACCCTTTGTGAGCTCATTTGTCAAAGATTTATTTTCCGCCACTTATGATCGCCTCCTTATAGTTATTATATACTTCAAGGGCAGTATCCACAGCCTTTTTCATACCCTTTGAAGAGAAAGTCGCGCCGCTGACGGCATCGAGAGGGACATCGGGAGCAGAAGCGCCGTAGAACTGTTTTCTGAACTCCGGAATATCCCTGACCTTTGAGCCGAGACCTGGAGTTTCCCCGAGTGAAACGAATTCGATACCGCTGACCGCGCCGTTCTCATCGATACCCACGAGGACATTGATACCGTCCTTGGAGTAGCCGTCGGTACAGACCTGAACAGCAGTCTTACCGTCGGGAGTAACAGCGATAGCCTCAATATCATCGTAACCAGTATCGATGTCCAGGAGTCTGCTGTCGGTCTTACCGAAGAGCTGTTCGACGCTGGTATTGAACTGTATCTCTTTCTGTCTTGCGATATTCTCCTTAGTCATCTCGTGGGCGAGTACAAGGAGCAGCGCAGCAGCAACGCAAATAGCGGTGAGAACAGCGGCAGGTCTGATATTATCCTTCATTCTTCACAGCCTCCTTTGCGCCGAGCACCTTAGTACGTGTAAGCTGCTCAATATATGGAGTAAGGACGTTCATAAGGAGTATAGAGAAGGAAACGCCCTCCGGATAGGAGCCGAAGTGTCTGATAACGAAGGTAATGATACCGCAGCCCAATCCGAACACTATCTTACCCTTAGTGCTTATGGGGGTAGTAGCGTAATCGGTAGCCATAAAGAAGGCACCGATGAACACACCGCCGGCGAGTATCTGATAAACGGGGGCATCACCGGCGATCCATGAGAGAATGAACAATGAGCCGATGAACGCGGCGGGAGCAGCGAGGCTGATAATTTTTCTTGCAGCGAGGAACAGACCGCCTGCGAGGAGAGCCAGAGCGCAGGTCTCGCCGAGGCAGCCGCCGGTATTACCGAGGAACAGATCCAACAGTGCCGGAGCATCAGGGGTACCTGCGGAAGCCAGCGGAGTAGCGGAAGATACGGCATCCGCAGTCTCCTTGTACCACAGAGGCTTGACCCAGTCGGTCATAGCAGATGGGAAGCTGACCATAAGAACGATCCTTGCGGTGATAGCTGGATTAGCGAAGTTCTGACCCAGACCGCCGAAGAGCTGCTTGACGATGACGATAGCGGTAAAAGAGCCGATAACAGCCATCCAGAATGGCAGCGTAACGGGGAGGTTCATAGCCAGCAGCAGACCGGTGACCACAGCAGAGAGGTCGCAGACAGTCTGCTCGCGCTTCATGACCCTGCGGCAGAGGAACTCAGACACCACGCAGCTGACGATACAGACCGCAGTAAGAGCCAGAGCGCGGAAGCCGAAGAAATAGACGCCGGCACACAGCGCAGGGAGAAGAGCGATAATGACATTGAGCATAATAGTTGAAGTTTTGGTGTAATTCTCGTCATGGGGTGACGGTGAAACCATAAGTCTGTTCATACCATCTTCCTCACTTTCTTGGGATAAGCGACTTAGCGAGCTGATTGGTCTCCGCCAGCTTACGGTTAGCGGGACAGACGTATGTACAGCTGCCGCAGTTCATGCATAGCATGACTTTAAGCGCTTTTAGTTCATCAATATCCTTGATCTTGAAAGCCCTGTCGATCTCCGCAGGCATAAGGCCCAGCGGACAGACTCTCACGCAGCGTCCGCAGCGTATGCAGGCGGTAGTTTTCCATTCATCGTAGTGTTTTACGGCGAGAAGGGCATTTGAGGTCTTGACCACCGGCATATCCATATCGGGAATTGACATACCCATCATAGGGCCGCCGCCGATGAGTTTTCTGACTGACTCAATATCGGTCTTGCAGAATTCCAGGACTTCGCGGAAAGGCGTACCGATAATAGCGCGGACATTTTTCGGCTCACCCACAGCATTGCCGTCAACGGTAAGTCTGCGTGTAACGAGAGGCATACCGGTCTGCATATACCTGTACAGGAAAGCGACGGTAGAGATATTCATGACCATAACGCCGGTATCAGCGGGAAGCTGACCCTCCTTGACGATACGGCCGGTGGAGTTGTAGATAATGACTTTTTCTGCGCCCTGAGGATAAACAGAGGGCAGGGTGATAATATCGATGGTATCATCGGAAGCAGCCATGTCGGTGAAGTTCCTGATAGCTTCGGGTTTATTGGCTTCAATGGCGATCTTAGCCGCCTTGATGCCCAGCATATCCTTGACCAGTCTGATACCGCCGATAACGTCCTGAGGACATTCGATCATTTCGCGGTAATCGGCAGTAATATAGGGCTCGCACTCTGCGCCGTTGATAACGAGGGTATCCACGGGAGTTTTGGGTGCCATTTTGATATGCGTAGGGAAGCCGGCACCACCGAGACCGCAGGCACCGCTTTCACGGACCGCCTTAATGAAGCTGTCCTTGTCCGTGACTACGGGAGGCTTTACGTCCTCAGATACGGACTGCAAGCCGTCGGTATCGATAACAACTGCCTTGCAGACAGCACCCATAGCAGTCTGATAATCGGAAATAGCGGTGACCTTACCGGAAACGCCGGAATGAACGGGAACACTGAAAGGTGCATCGCAGTCGCCGATCTTCTGTCCGACTCTGACCTCGTCCCCGACCTTGACGATCGGAGAACACGGAACGCCCATATGCATAGACATAGGGATACGCACCTGTGCAGGAACAGGAAAGTCAACAGTAGCGCTGTTTTCGGTATTTTTACGATGATTCAGCCTGATACCGTTAAGTTTCTTCATATGATTCTCCTTTTTTTGCGGAAAAACCGCTGGGATAGTATTGCTCCCCCAACTAAACTTAGCCAACCAATGCTCAACATAAAGAAAATATATCTGCGTCAGAAAAACTTGAGGCAATACCGCACAAAGATTGTGCTGAAGATGCGCC
>CADBNS010000074.1 GCA_902796065.1 Ruminococcus flavefaciens | reverse complement strand
TTCCGCATCTTCAAGAAGATGGTAGAGGACAAGTACGGCAAGGAAGAGGCAAAGAACCGTCTCTTAGCTACAACTGACAAGGCAAGAGGAACTCTCAAGAGCCTCTCTGACACAGAGGGCTATGAGACATTCGTTATCCCGGATGACGTCGGCGGACGTTTCTCTGTTCTCACAGCTGTTGGTCTTCTTCCTATCGCAGTTGCAGGCTGTGACATCGATGCACTTATGAAGGGTGCAGCTAAGGCTCAGGCTGATTTCTGCGCAGATTTCGACAACAATGACTGCTATAAGTATGCAGCACTTAGAAATATCCTTTACAGAAAGGGCAAGTCAGTTGAGATGCTCGTCTCATACGATCCGAGCTGCGTAATGATGTCTGAGTGGTACAAGCAGCTCTTCGGCGAAAGCGAAGGCAAGGACAACAAGGGTATCTTCCCGGCATCAGTAACTTTCTCAACAGACCTGCACTCAATGGGTCAGTATATCCAGGACGGCGCACGTATCATGTTCGAGACTGTTGTTGACATCAAGAACCCCAAGACTGACCTCTTCCTTGAGCCTGATGCTGAGAACCTTGACGGTCTTAACTTCCTGACTAACCAGAATATGTCTGTTGTTAACAGAAAGGCTTTCGAGGGAACTATCCTTGCTCATACTGAGGGCGGCGTACCTAACATCGTTCTCGAGCTCCAGGATACAACTGAAGAGAGCGTTGGATATATGATCTATTTCTTCGAGAAGGCTTGCGCTATCTCAGGCTATGTTCTCGGTGTAAACCCATTCAACCAGCCCGGCGTTGAGAGCTATAAGGCAAATATGTTTGCACTTCTTGGCAAGCCGGGATATGAGGGCGCAAAGGCTGCTCTTGAAGCTAAGCTCGGTTGATCCGGCTTAAAATAAATTCCAAAACATTTCAACACACTGCCTGACGGCAATGGAAGGAGTACATTATGATCAAACTTATCATCGGAAAAAAGGGCACAGGTAAAACTAAGATAATCATTGACCAGATCAACGAGGCTGTAAGATCAACAAACGGCAATCTCGTTTGCATTGAAAAGGGTGAGAACATCAGACGTTCCATCAGCTACAAGGTTAGATGGTGCGACGTTGACCAGTTCGCTATCGACAGCTATGACAGCTTCTACGGCTTCGTAGCAGGTATGCTCGCAGGCAACTACGACATCAAGGACATCTACGTTGACGGTATCCTCAAGATCGGCGGCCGTGACTTCAATGCACTTGGCGCAATGCTTGAGAAGCTGGACAAGCTCACAGGTGAAGATGCTGCTGTTGTATTCACTGTATCTGCTGATGCTGACGAGCTTACAGAGAACGTAAAGCAGTTCCTGAAGTAATAAAGGATTTTTTTCAGCTTTTTTGCACCGGACTATTGACATATCGCGCCATTTGGTGTATAATGTATTTTATGGTGCTCTAAAGGATTTGAACTATGAAAATTAACTTAAAGCATATTTTCGATATAGTCGGCGAAGCAAAAGACTTCGGTTACGAGATACCCGCAGAGGATCTTTCAGATATCCGCGGCTATGAATTTGCCGCTCCGGTAAAGGTAAACGGAAAGGTCTATAACAGGGCAGGCATCGTCTACCTTGATTATGCTGTTGCTTTTGTCCTTCGTGCTGCCTGTGACAGGTGTCTGAAGGAATTCACAAGGGAATATGATTTTGATTTCCGGCATATCGTTGTTCCTTCCCTCAGCAATGAAGATAACGATGATTACGTTGTCGCAGAGGGCGAGAGCATTGAACTGAATGATATTGCAGTTACGGATCTTCTGCTCCAGCTGCCTACCAAGATGCTTTGCAAGGAAGACTGCAAGGGATTGTGTATGGTTTGCGGCTGTGATCTGAATGAGACCACCTGCGATTGTCTTAATTAATTCTGAGCTGTGAAGCTCTTTCTGAAGGAGGTGCCAGAATGGCTGTACCAAAGAGAAAAACTTCCAAGGCAAGACGTGATAAGAGACGTTCTGCTGTATGGAAGCTTGAAGCACCGGCAATGTCAAAGTGTGATAACTGCGGCGCATACAAGGCTCCGCACAAGGTTTGCAAGAACTGCGGATTCTATAAGGGCGTTGAGGTTCTCAAGCTGGACGTTGAATAATCGGCTTATTCCGATACATGAGGAGGAGAGAGGGAGTTATCCTTCTCTCCTTTTTAACTGTTGACAGGAGAATTACTTATGGTAAAAATCAATAGTGTGATACCCGGCTCTCCTGCTGACAGAAAGGGAGTAGTCCCGGGTGATCTGCTGGCAAAGATCAACGGCCATAACGTAAAGGACGTTCTGGACTATATGTATTACGCGGCTGAGACCAGCGTGGTACTGGACATAGTCCGCCACGGCGAGGAGCTCACCATCCACATTTCCAAGGACGAGTACGACGACCTCGGACTGGAGTTTGAAACTTTCCTGATGGACGCAAAGCAATCATGCAGCAATAAGTGCGTGTTCTGCTTCATTGACCAGATGCCGCCCGGTATGCGCGAGACGCTTTACTTCAAGGACGACGACGCACGACTGTCTTTCCTTCAGGGAAATTATGTTACGCTGACCAATCTTCATCAGGAGGATATTGACCGTATCATTCAGATGAAGCTGAATATAAACGTGTCGGTACACACGACTAATCCGGAGCTCCGCGTAAAAATGATGCATAACCGTTTTGCCGGAGAGAAGCTGAAGTTCATCTGGCAGCTGGCAGAGAGCGGTATCAAGCTCAACTGTCAGATCGTATGCTGTCCGGGACTCAACGATAAGGACGAGCTGCGGAGATCGCTGCGTGATCTCGGTACGCTGATGCCGAATATCACGAGTATGGCAGTTGTACCGGTAGGTGTTACTAAATTCCGTAAGGGACTCTATCCGCTCACCGGCTTCACTAAGGAGGGAGCGGCTGAGACCATTGACATTATCGGCGAGTATCAGGCTCAGTTCCTTGAAAAATTCGGAACACGGACGGTATTTCCTTCCGACGAGTTTTTCCTGATTGCAGAGCGCGATATTCCGGACGCCGATTTTTACGAGGACTATCCACAGTACGAGAACGGAGTAGGAATGCTGCGCTCACTTATGGACGAGTTCGATAAGGCGCTTGAGATAGCCGAATGGGAGGGCGGAGACCGCCATGTTACCATTGCCACCGGCTATAGTCCCTATCCGATAATTTGTCAGCTGGCGAAGAAGGCAGAGGAGCAGTTCCCGCAGCTGAAATGTGACGTTGTGCGCATACGAAATGACTTTTTCGGCGATACTATCACAGTAACGGGACTTATAACAGCTCAGGATCTAATTGCCCAGCTCAGGGACAAGGATATTGGTGACCAGCTGCTTATATCGTCGTCTATGCTGCGTCGTGACAGCAATGTGTTTCTTGATGATCTCACGGTAGATGACGTTGAACGTGAACTTAATACAAGTGTACGCTCATCACCCAGTGACGGGTATGAGCTGCTTGATGCAATAATGGGAATACAGTACTGAAATATATGCCCGCCTGACCGCTCCGCAGTACATATGGACGGTTTGGAGGAGCAATAGAAAGGAGAATGCAGAGATGTCTTTACCAATAGTTGCGGTAGTAGGACGCCCGAATGTAGGAAAGTCCACACTGTTCAACAAGCTGATAGGACAGCGTTTATCCATTGTTGAGGATACGCCCGGTGTTACCCGCGACAGGATATACTCAAAATGCGAGTGGCGCAATAAGGCGTTCATGGTAGTTGATACAGGCGGAATCGAGCCTGATTCAGATGACGTTATCCTTGCGCAGATGCGCCGCCAGTCTGAGCTTGCCATAGAGAAGGCTGACGTAATAGTATTTGTAACTGATATACGCTGCGGAGTTACCGCAGATGACTATGCGGTTGCTGAGATGCTCCAGAAGAGTGGAAAACCCATAGTTCTTGCGGTAAACAAGGTAGACAGCCTTGGTGAACCGCCTCTTGAGCTGTATGAGTTCTATAACTTAGGCATCGGAGATCCGTACCCCATATCCTCTGTACACGGTCACGGAACAGGAGATATGCTTGACAGGGTGTATGAGCTGCTCCCCGACGGAAACGAGGAGAAGTACGATGACGACCATATCAAGGTAGCAGTTATCGGCAAGCCTAATGCAGGCAAGTCATCGCTCATCAACAAGATTGCCGGAGAGGAGCGCGTGATAGTATCGGATATTGCCGGAACTACGCGCGATTCAACGGATACGGTCATATCAAATGAATACGGCAAATTTGTGTTCATAGACACAGCCGGTATCAGAAAGAAGTCCAAGGTAACCGAGAAGGTCGAGCATTACAGCGTACTGAGGGCATACATGGCAGTAGACCGTGCTGACGTATGTGTAATAATGCTGGACGCTACAGAGGGCTTCACCGAGCAGGACTCAAAGGTAGCCGGATATGCCCATGAACAGGGTAAGGCGTGTGTAGTGGCTGTAAACAAGTGGGACCTTGTAGAAAAGGACGACAAGACCATGCAGGAGTTCCGAACGAAGCTGGAAAATGACTTCAGCTTCATGTCCTACGTGCCTTTCGTATTTATCTCAGCAAAGACCGGACAGCGCATCAACAAGCTGTATGAGCTGATAAAATACACCTTTGAGCAGAACAGTATGCGTATCTCAACAGGAATGCTGAACGATGTTCTTGCATATGCTACAACAAGAGTGCAGCCGCCTTCAGACAAGGGACGCAGACTGAAGATATACTACATGACACAGCCTTCTACCAAGCCGCCGACGTTTGTTACATTCGTTAACCGCGCGGACCTTTTCCACTTTTCATACAGGAGATATATTGAAAACCAGATACGCTCTACCTTCGGACTTGAAGGTACACCGGTACGCTTCATAGTCAGGGAGAGAGGAGGAAACGATAAATGAAAGTTCTGCTTGCTTTGCTTATCGCCGCTGCACTTGGCTATCTACTTGGCAGCTGCAACTGTTCAATAATATTCGTCAAACTTATGACCGGCAAGGATATTCGCACTATGGGCAGCAAGAATGCCGGACTTACCAACACCTACCGCTGCTGCGGACCCGTACCTGCGGTACTCACCCTTATCGGAGACCTGTGCAAGGGCATACTTGCAGTAGGTCTTGCCAGAGCAGCAGCCTCCGCGCTCAGTGCCGGATTATCACCGGATAACGACACTCACTACATAGGCTATATTGCCGGATTGTTTGCAGTTATCGGACATATATTCCCGCTGTACTTCCAGTTCAGAGGCGGAAAGGGAGTTCTTGTAGGCGTGGCATCGTTCCTGATGGTCGATGCGAAGGTATTCATGGCACTTCTGCTGATATTCATCGTGATACTTGCAATATCGAAGTATGTGTCACTGGCATCGATAATGTCAGCATTATACTGTCCGCTGGCGACACTGCTCATATCATGGATAGTGACCGGTGCCGGATTTGGCCGCAGCTTCCTGTATATGGTGCTGTCGCTGCCGATGGCGGGAATAGTGATATGGATGCACAGGACGAATATACAGCGCCTTATAGACGGAACAGAGTCGAAGTTTACGTTCAGGTTTGCAGGAAACAAGTAATTCAATGAGGTGATACTAAATGGCAGAGATCAGAGAGTACAGAGGACACATCCGCAACTGGAAGGAGCTCTGTGCAGAGCTTGGTGTAGACAGCAGTCTTCCGCGTGATAAGCGTGAGACGGCTATCATAAAGGGTGCATACGAAAAATGGGGACGCACAATGGCTGACCATATCTATGGAATGTTTGCGTTCTGGCTCTGGGACGAAAAGGAGCAGAAGGTATTCGCACTCAGGGATCAGTTCGGTACCAAGCCGTTTTACTACTATATAACAGAGGATAAGAAGATCCTCTGCGGCACAATGATACGCACAATAATGGAGCAGCCCGGCTTTGTCAAGGAACTCAACGAGAGTATGCTCCAGATATACATGACACTGACATACGTAGCCGGTGAGGACACCTTCTTCAAGGGTGTAAAGAAGCTGATGCCGGGACACTGGCTGGAGTACAGCAACGGCAAGCTGGAGATCGGCAGATACTGGACACCTACATTCAAGCCTGATAAAAGCCGCACTCTGGAGCAGTGGGCAGACGAGATCCATACGACCCTGACAGATATATTCAAGGAGGTCAAGGAGCCTGAGGAGACCGTGGAATCCTTCCTTTCCGGCGGAGTCGATTCATCATATGTACTTGCCATGAGTGATGCAAAGAGAGCGGATTCATGCGGATATGACGAAGAGCGCTTCGACGAATCAAGGGTAGCTGCAAAGACTGCCGAGCTGCTTGGCGTAGAGCACAGCGTAGCCAATATCCAGCCCAACGACTTCTTTGACATAGTACCCTATGTAATGTACAACATGGAGCAGCCTCTTGGCGATGCATCAGCGATAGTATTCACACTGGGCTGTCTTGCAACTGCAAAGCACACGAAGATATGCTACTCCGGAGAGGGTGCAGACGAATTCTTCGGCGGATACAATATGTACCGCAATGCAGAGCGCTACGGAGACAATCTGAAGACATTCTACGTAGGCAATACCAACATCATGAAGGAAGAGGAAAAGGAGCGTATACTGAAGCATTACGATCCTGAGGTACTTCCGATAAATCTGGTAAAGCACATCTATGAGGAGACAGAGGGACTTGATCCGCTGACGAAGATGTCGGACGTAGATATACAGATCTGGCTTGAAGGCGACATCTACCTGAACGTTGACAAGATGAGCACAGCAGCCGGACTTGAGATACGTATGCCGCTGACAGACAGAAGGATATTTGATATCGCATCACGCATGCCGTCGGAGTACAAGGTAAATGAAGAGCAGAACAAGGTAGCATTCCGTACCGCAGCCGCAAAGGTACTGCCGGAGGAGATAGCATTCCGCAAGAAGCTGGGCTTCATAGTACCGATACGCATCTGGCTTGCAGACGAGCGTTACAACGCAGATGTAAGAGCTAAGTTCAACAGTGATATGGCTGCGCAGTTCTTTGATCTTGACGAGATCAATGCGATCTACAAGGACTACGTAGGCGGAAACTCAGACAACTGGCGCAAGATATGGACGATATACACCTTCCTCGTGTGGTATGAGGAGTACTTTGTAAAGAGATAAAAGATAAGCTCCGGAGCAGATGTTGCTTCGGAGCATTTTTATTCACAAAAACTTAACAAATATAGCAATAGTAACAAATTGATTGATTATTATTCGCATTACTTGACAAATATGATATAATATGCTAAAGTGTTATTATATGATTTATTTATGGAGGTGTATGTTTTGAATATCAGTTCAAGACTAATTGCAGCTGTATGTTCCATTAGCCTGATGGCATCAGCTGCACCAGTTCAGACGGCAATGGCAGATACGCGTTCATCAAACAATGTGAATGCGGTAAAAGCAGCAGAGCCGGCGCAGAGAAAAACGGACTGCAAGGTAACAATATCTGTATACGACAAGGAAACAGGCAAGCTATACGAAGGCGATGGTATAGAATTTGCCCTTAACGGCGGACCAGACAATGCAGGAAGCGTTTTATACAGGGTAGTGGAAGATCCGGACGGCACGATTCGCAGCGAACTTGAGCAGACAGTGCCCAGCTGCAAGGTCTGGCAGACAACGGAGGGTAATCCGCTGACAGTAAGTGATCTGAGCTATGAGGTGGGACGTTCAGGTTATCATATTGACAGTGTAGGACTGCTGACAGACTGCTGCTGGTGGAACGTTGACACAGATATGTCGCAGACGAGATTTGATTTTGAGGACAGTAACGAAAAGGACGTAGCGATATACCTGCAAAGACTGTACTACATAAAGAACGACCTGAAGAAATCAGAGATCGATGCACAGTACGATGAAGAGACTGTTGAACTGATACAGGAGGCGTCCAATACGATCAACGTACTGCTGAACGATCCGGCAGAATTCCGTGGTTTGTCCAGTGCGGGAAAGATACACGAGGTACTTGATGTACTGAAGATCATGAAGCTGCAGGGACTTATTTCCGACTACAGCTACAACAGTGCGGAAACAACAGTCACAGTAGAATATGTGCCGGGAATGAGCGGAGTGATACTTCCGGTAGTATTCGGCACAGAGGATCTGCCGGAGATAACACCGTATGATCTGAACGGAGATGGAAATCTGACCATATCAGATGCGGTGAAGCTCCGCAGATACATACTTGGCTCATTGGAGCTGAGCTTAGAGGAGTTTCTGGCAGCTGATGTGAACAATGACGGAGCAGTAAACGTATACGATTTCTGTCTTATGAGGGAAGAGCTCATAAGAAGGGCATAAAATGAAGAAGCCATGTTATCCGGAAAGGGTAACATGGCATTTTTCATATACTAAGCAGTTTTTCCACAGCATCGGGGATCTCAGCGGGACTGCTGACGATGAGATCAGCAGCGTCGAGTTCTCCGTCAGTGCAGTAGCCGTAGCCGCAGCCAATGGAATGCAGACCATTGCGGACAGCAGTCTCAATATCGTGGAACCGGTCGCCGATGACGATGAACGGACCCTTGTGGAGCGGAGCTATTTTGCGGAAAATTTCATATTTAGGGATAAAGTTGTACTGTTCACAGCAATAGAAATAGTCGAAGAACCTGTCGAGTCCGAAAACTCTGCGGTGTCTCTCCATGTAGTGTATGCGGCAGTTGCTGAGGAAAATGAGGGTATGTCCCATATTTTTCAGTTCAGCCAGCATTTCGGGAGCGTGAGGGAAGAGTTCGCCCTCGCCGTTATCGATGCGTCTGCCCATATCGTCGCCCAGCATTTTCCTGACGTATTCACGGACAGCGGGATCGAGTCCTGGCTGGAAGTTGCTCCACATATCGGTGGAGTTGAAACCGAGCCAGTAGCTTATCTCTTTGCGGGAGAATTCGCGCGGCTGAGCGTAGCCGTTATCCACGAGCCACTGATAAGCGGAGCGGAAGGCAGGCTCATAGGTTTTCATAGAGTTGTGGATAGTACCGTCGTAGTCGAAAATAAGGTCAGCCATTATGCCTCGATCTCTTTGATGAGGTTGATCATTTCGATAGCACCCTCAGCGCATTCGCTGCCCTTGTTGCCAGCCTTAGAGCCTGCACGTTCGATAGCCTGCTCGATGTTTTCGGTAGTGATAACGCCGAACATAACGGGAATATCGCTGTTGAGAGAGACCTGAGCGATACCCTTGGCAGCCTCATTGCACACGAGGTCATAGTGTGAAGTACTGCCTCTGATGATAGCGCCGAGGCAGATAACAGCGTCGTACTTGCCGGACTTAGCCATTTTCTGAGCAATGAGCGGAATCTCGAAAGCACCGGGTACCCATGCAACATCGATAGAGCTGTCCGGGATACCGTGACGCTGGAGGGTATCAACAGCACCGCCGAGGAGCTTGCTGGTGATGAACTCATTGAAACGAGCGACAACGATACCGATTCGTGTATCCTGTGGGATAAGTTTACCTTCATAGATCTTCATAGTAATTACTCCTTATAAAAAATATTGTTATCAGTAGTTGAGGATATGGCCCATTTTATCGCGTTTGGTCTTGAGGTAGAACAGGTCATAAGCAGTAGCGTCCATCTGGATCGGGATACGTTCTTTGATCTCCATGCCGTAGCCGGTGAGACCGTAGATCTTATCGGGGTTATTGGTCAGGAGTCTCAGGGTCTTGCAGCCCAGTTCGCGGAGGATCTGGGCGCCGATGTAGTATTCGCGCATATCGCCGGGGAAACCGAGAGCGAGATTAGCCTCAAGGGTATCCATGCCCTGATCCTGCAATTCATAGGCGCGGAGCTTATTGATAAGGCCGATACCGCGTCCCTCCTGACGCATATAGAGGAGGATACCGCGGCCTTCCTTTTCGATCTGGTTCATAGCGGCAGCGAACTGCTGACCGCAGTCGCATTTGAGGGAGCCGAAAGCATCACCGGTAAGGCATTCTGAGTGAACGCGGCAGAGAATATCCTGACCGTCGCCAATATCGCCCTTAACGAGAGCGACATGGTGTTCGCCGTTGAGCTTGTTAATGAAGCCGACAGCGCGGAATTCGCCGTATTTAGTGGGGAGCTTGGTATCAGCCACACGCTCCACGAGTTTATCGTGTATCTTTCTGTAGTCCTTGAGAGCCTGAATGGTAATGAACTTCATTCCCCATTCCTCAGCCTTTTCCTGGAGCTCCGCAGTACGCATCATAGTACCGTCATCGCGCATGATCTCACAGCACAGACCGCATTCTTTCAGACCGGCGAGGCGCATGAGATCCACAGTAGCCTCGGTATGGCCCTCACGTTCGAGAACGCCGTTCTTACGGGCGAGGAGTGGGAACATATGGCCGGGTCTGCGGAAATCATCGGGCTTAGCGTTATCATCGACGATCATACGAGCGGTAAATCCGCGTTCTTCGGCGGAGATACCGGTAGTAGTCTGAACGTGGTCAACAGACACGGTGAAAGCGGTAGAGTGGTTATCTGTGTTGTAGTCCACCATCTGCGGCAGGTGGAGCTTATCGCACAGTGCAGCGCTCATAGGCATACAGATGAGGCCTTTAGCGTGAGCGGCCATGAAGTTGACGTTCTGAGTAGTAGCGAACTGAGCGGCACAGATCATATCGCCCTCATTTTCGCGGTCCTCGTCGTCGGTAACGAGGATTATCTCTCCGTTGCGCAGGGCATCGAGAGCTTCTTCGACAGAGTTATATTCAAACATAAAAAGATTACCTCCGTAATAGCCTTAAGGCAACACCGCACAAAGACCGCCTGACGTCTTTGTACTGAATCTGCTTGTATATTTTCCGTCATCTTGCACAGAAATCCCTTGACATACGTCAGTATGCCTGCGGAATTTCTATACAATCTGACGAAAAATCTCACG
>CADBNS010000073.1 GCA_902796065.1 Ruminococcus flavefaciens | reverse complement strand
TGTGCCTGCTATTATCCTAATCATATTATACAGAAATCCATTTCCTTTTACAAGCATTATCACTGAATCTCCACTTTTTTCTATTTCAAATGAGTAAATAGTACGAACCGGAGTGGTCACATTTGTGCAGTCAGCACAAAATGATGTGAAATCATGTGTGCCAACTACGTACGATGCCGCCCGCCGCGCAGCTTCTATATCGAATTTCCGCCTGTAATGATAGGCAAGGTCTGTCGCAAAGGGATCCTTCGATTCGCTGCAGTGCATCTTGTAGATGTACTCCTTCCCTACACAGTCATACCGCGCATGAAAGTCCAGCGGCGCGTCCTCACAGCTCAGTATCGATATGTCGTCCGGCAGTTCGCCGTTTACTCCACGAACAAAGCCTATTGTCCGTATTTTACTGCTGGTCTTTACGTTGAAACAGTACCGGTTGGCGTGTACTCCGGTGTCCGTCCGCGAACAGCCGTTTATTATCACCGGCTCATTCAGTACCTTCGATACCTTCTCCTCCAGTACCTCCTGCACCGTCAGTGCGTTGCTCTGCCTCTGGAACCCGTGATACTTCGTCCCCCGATAGGCTGTCCACACTTTCAGATTCCTCATTTTCTACCTCCGGTATCTCTTTATCTCCGCTTTCGTCCTCCGTCTCTGCCTTCTCAGGCTCCTCTGACGGCACTTCCTCTGCTGTCGCTGCTTCCTCAGATGCACTCTCTGCTGCTGCCTTCTTCTTCATCTTCTCAACTATCGCAAGTAAAATGAACAGTATCAGCATTCCTGCACTCGCTGCAAGTCCTACGTTGAAGCCCTCCGGTGTGTAGGCTATCTTTATATCATGTGTGCCTGCACTCAGCTTTATTCCCGTCATCGCTCCTACTACCGGGAAGGTCTCTGTTCGTGCTCCGTCAGCGTATACCCTCCAGCCCTTTTCATATGGTATGGACAGGTACAGCACTCCGTCTTCCTTTACGTCTACGCTTCCCTCTATCTTCGTGTCTGTGAACTTGCTTATGTTCAGCTGCTCGTCTGCAAGCGCATTGTATACTTCCATATACTTGTCATGCTGCATCGCATATACCATCAGCTTGTATGTGCCGTGATTGTTGTCACTGGGCGGCGTCAGCTTTATTGTCGATATGCCGGATTCTCCGCCGTTTCCTATGGGGAATACTACCGGATAATCCGATATTTGTACGTTGTTGTCTATCGTGTCCCCTCCGCAGCTTACATTTACACTCTCCATTCCGCCATTGCTGCAATAACCGTATAACTGGCCGTATGGTACTGCCGCAAACTGGTATTCTACACTGGCTGAGTTGTCTATGTTGTCCTTCGTGAAGGAATAGTCACCGTAGCTGCGCTTCTCTACGTCAAGATTATCATACTCCACCAGCGCTACAGGCTGCGCTATGAACAGGTCTATGCCCTCTCCAACTGCACAGCGTACCAGCTCGTTCTGATACTCAAAGGGATTCAGCGCCTCCTCTTCGGAAAGCTCCAGTATCTTTTCATTCATCATGAAGCCCATCGACAATGGGTATTTGTTCTCGTAATAATATGTGCTTCCCGCACTTCCTGCATAGTTCAGATAGTCTTCATCTGTCCTCAGCATTCCGTTCCTCGATATGATGTACTTGATGCCAAGCAGATCATTTACAAGCGGGGTGGATATACGATAGTAGTATCGGTTTCCTGCCTCAGATGCGTATAGTCCAAGCCTGTGGAACATTCGGGTCATCTCTAATATCGCTGATGACGAGAACTGCGATACTCCGTAGAATCCGTACAGCGAACTGTCGTTCAGCGTGTAGGTCGTGGTGAACTCCGTTCTGTAAAACGGCTGGCTGTCCTGCGACCGGATCGTTCCCATTATCTCCTGTACATCTTCATATTTCGTCGGGTAAGAATCATAGTCCGATGAGCCGACTGTCTTTACGCCAAGCGCAGAGTTGCTCACAAGCTCGCTCACTATCGCTGCCGCTATGCATACATTCATTACTGCTGTGCGCACGTTCTGCTTCGTGAACGGGAATATCTTCGCCGCCGCTATTATTAATATGTACGCACCTGTGATTATCGCGGAGCTCTTTATCGCTCCCTCAAAACTGAATTCTTCTCCTGCCTTGCGGTAGTTCAGGTAAAATACCGCCGCCGGTCCTATGAGAAGCAGTATGAGCTGGTATACCTTGATCCCCTTCGCCGTCATTACGTCATATGCCCTGTATGCCGCCGTAAGCAGCACAAAGCTGAATATGAACGCAAATCTGTAGGGTATCTGGTTCGTTACGTGGAAGCCGTGCCATATGTAGTTCAGCACGTTCATGTTGCAGCTGACCGCTATAAGCGCAAGCATCAGCACCGCCGCTATCTTCTCACGTATCTTTATCCCCGCTGAGAACAGGAAGGGTCCGATAAGTACTATCGCTAACATTCCACACGCAAAGTTTGGAAGTCCTTCCTTCATCGCCGGCTCACTGTATGAGATCAGATTCGCAAATATGTCCTGCCATGACTCATACCATGAGATCTCCTTCGGGAATGTGTTGTTCATGCTGTAGGTCAGTCGCAGCCCCATGTACGCCGGCAGCAGTATGAACGCACCAAGTCCTATGCCAAGCACCGATGATCGGATCACAAGCCACAGCTTCAGGAAAAAATCCTTGATGCCCTTGCATTCTATTACCGCTGATGCCGCAAACATGAATACTGTGAATATACAGGTGAAATATCCTATGTAATAGTTGGATATGAGCGATAACGCCAGCGCTATCGTGTACAGCTTCCACTTTCCTTCACGGCAAAGTGCGGTTACTCCTGTCATTACCAATGGGAACAACGCTATGGTGTCAAACCACATTACGTTCCAGTAGTATCCAAGCGTGTAGCTGCAAAGTGCGAATAATGCTCCGAATATCACCGTGGACAGGTCACGCCGCCTGAATGTGTACCTCAGAAAACTGTTGAAAAATGCACTGCTGAATCCTATCTTCGCTATCAGTATGTACATCAGCGAATCACGTACATGGTCATCGTCAAAAAATACCGACAGCCAGTACAGCGGACTCGCCGCGTAGTACGATATGAGCGACAGGAAATTCGTTCCCATTCCGTTCTGCCATGAGTACAGGAACGAGCCGCCGTTCAGCAGCTTCTCCCTTACTACCCTGTAAAACGGAAAATACTGATGCCATAGGTCTACCACAAGCATCTGGTTGTGTCCGTACGGATGTATCTGATTCTTCTTGAATGCGTACAGCATTATCACTGACGGTATCAGAAATGCCAGCACAAAATTCAGTACGCCCTTTTCATATAATATAGTATACGCCTTGCTGCGCTCTTTTGCAGGCTGCACTGACTGTGCTGCCTTCTTCGCTTTGCTGCTCATTTGTGTTCACCTCTGTTTTCTTTCTCTTATATGTGCGCGATCACTATCGCTGCTGCATAGAATACTATCGTTACTGCAAGCGCTGTGTAGTCACGCGGCGACGATCTCAGCTGCCTCAGCCGCGTTCTGCCCTCTCCGCCATGATAACAACGGCATTCCATCGCTGTCGCTAATTCGTCCGCACGACGGAATGACGATATGAACAGCGGTACAAGTATCGCTGCCATGTTCTTCGCCCGCGTCATGAAGCTGCCTGTGTCTATCTCCGCTCCCCGCGCCTTCTGCGCTGACATTATCTTCTCCGTTTCCTCTATCAGCGTCGGTATGAACCTCAGCGCTATCGACATCATCATCGCTAACTCGTGTACCGGAAATTTCAGCTTCTTCAACGGCGTCAGCAGCCGCTCTATCGCATCTGTCAGCGTTATCGGCGATGTCGTGTACGTCAGCAGCGAGCTGCCCATTATCAGCAGCACTATGCGGATCACCATGAATATACTTATGTTTATTCCATCTTCCGTTATGTTTATGAACCTCCACTTGTATACCGTCGCCCCCGTTCCTACAAGAAACAGATTTATCAGCGCCGTTATCAGCAGAAACGGCATCAGCGGCTTCACACTCTTCATAAACATCTTCATCGGTATCTTCGACAGCAGCACCGCCATGACCGTGTATACCGCCCCTACTATCAGACAGCTCAGACGACTGCCTGTGAACAGCATCAATATATATATTACGGTCATTACTATCTTGAATCTGGGGTCAAGCCGGTGTATCAGGCTGCTGCCCGGAAAATACTGTCCGATCGTTATATCCTTCAGCAATTCACTGACCCTCTCTTTCTTTCAGCTGCTTTATGAGAAGATCCCGCGCATACCCTACGGTATAGACCTCTTTGCCAAAATCAAGGCCACGCTTCTTCAATTCAAGAAATACCTTCGTTACCTGCGGTACATCAAGACCTATCGCACTTATCTCCTCCGCACGGCCAAATACCTTCTCTGTATCATCATAACAAAACAGCTTCGCCTTGTTCATTACAAGTATCTTGTCCGCAAAGCCCGCTATGTCTTCCATGCTGTGCGATACTATCAGCGTCGTGTTCTTCGTCCGCTCATGATATGCCTTGATATGACTGAGTATCTTGTCCCTTCCCGCCGGATCAAGTCCGGCTGTGGGCTCGTCAAGGATAAGCACCTTCGGCTCCATCGCCATCACCCCTGCTATGGCTACGCGCCGCTTCTGTCCGCCCGAAAGCTCAAAGGGCGACCGATCAAGCAGCTCCTCCTTCAGCCCTATGTCATGAGCTGTGGCAAGTACTCTCCGCTTTATCTCTGCGTCGTCAAGTCCCATATTCTTCGGCCCGAACGCTATGTCCTTGTATACCGTCTCTTCAAATATCTGGTACTCGGGATACTGGAATACAAGCCCTACCTGAAACCTTACTTCACGTATCTTCGCCTTGTCTTCCCATATGTCCCTGCCGTCAAGCAGTACCTTTCCCGATGTGGGCCGCAGTAAACCGTTGAAATGCTGTATCAGCGTCGATTTGCCGCTTCCGGTATGCCCCATTACGCCTACCATTTCGCCCTCTTCTATCTTCAGATCTACATGATCTACAGCCGTCTTCTCAAATGGGGTGCCCTGACTGTAGGTGTATGTAAGTCCCTGTGTCTCAAGGATCGCCAATTCGTTTTTACTCCTTTATCCTTTCTTTCATGCCTCTCAGCTACGGAACAGCTCCATTATCGCTTCCGTACACTCCTGCTCTGTCAGTATGTCCTCTGGCATCTCATATCCGGCTCTGCGCAGCTCCCACGCAAGCTCTGTCGCCTGCGGTACGTCAAGTCCTATGGACTTCACCTGCTCTACGTGTGAGAATACCTCACGCGGCGCTCCGTCAAGCACTACGCGGCCTTTGTCCATTACCACTATACGTCCGCTCTGCGCCGCTTCGTCCATGTAATGCGTGATGAGTACTATGGTTATTCCCTTTTCCTCATTCATCTGCTTTATCGTCGCCATTACTTCACGCCTGCCCTGCGGATCAAGCATCGCGGTGGGCTCGTCAAGTATGATGCAGTCCGGCTGCATGGCTATTACGCCTGCTATCGCTATGCGCTGCTTCTGTCCGCCCGATAACTGGCTCGGTGAGTGCTGGCGGTATTCGTACATATTCACCGCTTTCAATGATTCGTCTACCCTCTGCCGCATCTCTTCATACGGTACCCCAAGATTCTCCAGCGCAAATGCTACGTCCTCCTCTACTATGGAGGATACTATCTGATTGTCCGGATTCTGGAACACCATGCCCGCTTTCTGCCGCAGCTCATATATGCGCTCCTCGTCCGCTGTGTCTATTCCCTCTACCGTCACCTTTCCAGATGTCGGCAGCAGTATCGCGTTGATGTGCTTCGCAAGCGTCGATTTGCCAGAGCCGTTGTGACCAAGCACCGCTACGAACTCACCGCGCTTTATGGTAAGATCTATCCCTTTCAGTACCTCTTCCGCCGGCTCTGTTTCTCCTTCGCCGGCACTGTAGCTGAAATGCAGATCCCTGATCTGTATCATTTCGTCCATCAATCGCTGCTTCCTTTTACTGCGCTGAGTATCTCTGCCTCAGTATATACCACCGGCTTGCCGTCTTTGCCAAGCAGCGGCGTTATTCCACCGTTGTAGCCTCCGGTGGCTACGTGGTATAAATAGTTCACGCCGGTCTCTGTGTCAAGCCAGATCTCATTCTTCGTCATCGATCCTTTGCCGTATATCTTGATAAATCTGTCTTTGTTTGCCATTGTTCATTCAGCTCCTTATTCTGACTCCCATATCGCAGTCGAGCCGCAGGGGAGTGTCATTCCCGTTGACCGCACCGGAAGTCCTATCTCATCAAATGTTACCGCACCGCCGCGGTCTTTCAGTACGCTTCCAAGTATGTATCCCATTACTGACGGCGATAACCCCGTCGTATAACTGTTTATCAGGAAAAACAGCGGATCGTCCGATAATACGCCGGAACACAGCTTCACTAAGTCGTATACGCAGTTCTCCAGCTTCCATACCTCTCCGCCAGGTCCTCTGCCGTAGCTCGGCGGGTCCATTATTACTGCGTCATACTTCCTGCCGCGCCTTATCTCACGGGCTATGAACTTCTCACAGTCGTCCACTATCCAACGTATCGGTCTGTCCGATAAGCCCGATGCTGCCGCGTTATCACGCGCCCACTGCACCATGCCCTTCGATGCGTCTACGTGACATACCGATGCTCCTGCTGCTGCACAGGCAAGCGTCGCTCCTCCTGTGTATGCGAACAGGTTCAGTACGTTTATCTCCCTGCCCGCATTGCGTATCTTCTCCATCATGAAGTCCCAGTTTACCGCCTGCTCAGGGAATAATCCCGTGTGCTTGAAGCCCGTGGGACGTATGTTGAAGGTCAGCTCCTTGTAGTGTATGTTCCATGACTCCGGCAGCCTCTTGCGGAATTCCCACTCTCCGCCGCCCTGATTGCTGCGGTGATAGTGTCCGTCTGCACTCCGCCATGACGGGTCGGTACGGTCTGTCTTCCATATTATCTGCGGATCAGGCCTCACAAGAGTGATGTCTCCCCACTTTTCAAGCTTCTCTCCGTCCGATGTGTCCAGTATTATGTATTCCTTCCAGTTTCGCGCTGTTCTCAATGTGATTGCTCCTTCTCTGCGTCAGCTCATACGCCTCCGCAGCGCTCTTTTATTGTGTCGGCGATCCTTACCGCCATTGAGTTGATCGTGGAGAAATCTTCTCCCTCCACCATTATTCGTATCAGCGATTCTTTGCCTATCTCACGGACTATTACCCGTCCGTCTTCTCCAAGCATTCCCTCGTATTCGTCTATCAGGCTCGTTATCATGCGGTCATTCTTCCATACCTCACGGTCACGGGGACTTATCCGCACATTCAGCATCACCTGCGGTACTTTCCTTACTACGCCGCTTGTCAGCTCGCTCATCGGCTTCCCTGTGCTGCGCAGCGCTTCCAGTAACCGCACTCCCGTCAGCTGTCCGTCTGCCGACGGTGCATCGTCCGGAAACATTATGTGTCCCCCAGGGTCTCCGCCTATGCTGAATCCGCCTTCGATCATCTTCCTCAGCATACTCCGCTCATTCGCTGCCGCGGATACCGTGTATATGTCATTCGCCTTCGCAAACCGCATCAGTCCAAGATTGTTGGAGGTGGACGTTACTATGGTGTTGTTCCCTAACTTGTCCTTCTCCTTCATGTATCTGGCGCAGACTGCGATTATCTCGTCACCGTCTATCAGCCGTCCGTTTTCGTCTACCGCCAGACACCGCTCTCCGCCGCCGTCAAAGGCAAGTCCGCAGTCGCATTCGTTTGCCCGCACAAATTCCATCAGCGGATCTATACAGGTGCTTCCGCAGTCACGGTTGATGTTGTAGCCGTCAGGCCGGTTGCCCATAAGTACTATCTCTGCTCCAAGCTCTGTGAATATCTGCCGCGCTGTCATGCAGCAGCTTCCGTTGGCACAGTCCAGCGCCAGCCGCATACCGTTCAGATGCGCGTCCACACAGGACTTAACATGGTAGATATAATCCTCTATCGCGGCGTCATAGTGCGTTACGCTGCCGTATCTCCGGCGCGGTACGGGCATGATGTCTGCCGGTGTGTCCAGTACGAGCCGCTCTATCGCTTCTTCGTTATCGTGACCCATTCTGTGTCCGCTTCCTGAAAATACTTTCAGTCCGCAAAATTCAGAGCTGCGGTTAGATACCGTTATCATTACTCCGCATGATGCCTTGCGCTCCTTGATAAGATACGCTACCGCCGGTGCAGGTACTACTCCCAGCAGCTCCGCATCGGCTCCTGCTGAGCATATCCCTGCGCTGAGCGCCGCTTCTATCGTATCCGCTGAGCTGCGCGTGTCCTTGCCGATAAGTATCTTCATTCGTATCTCTCCCGGCCGCGAGTATACCGACGCCAGTGCCCTGCCTACCTGCATCGCAAGCTCACAGGTCAGCTCAGTTACCGCTACACCGCGGATCCCGTCCTTGCCGAACAGTCTGCCCATGTCTATGACCTCCCTCCGTTATATCTCGTATATTCCGCTTTCTCCTGCCACGCCCGTTATCCTGTATACCGCGATGGGCCTCAGCTTTCCTATCACTTCTTCATCAGTCTTGTATAACAGCTCACGCTGGCAGTTGTTGTATTGATTGTACACTACTATCCCTTCACGCTTCCTTACGCAGAATACCGAGTGTATCGACGACCTGAACCGCTTTCCCGTCCAGTAGGAGACTATGAATGCCTTGCTCTCCTCCGTCGTCTTTACACGCTCGTATTCCACTCCGAATCTGCCCAGTGCCTTCCCCAGACAGTACACGTTGCAGCCCCAGTAGCCAAGCATGACCCTGTAACGCTCCATGTATAGCGCTATATCATGTATCGGACGGGGTATGCCAAGATATACCAGCGCATTGTATACCGATATGACTTCGCATCCGCTGTAGCTCATGGTGCTCAGTCCGTATCGCAGCTGCGCTATATCGCCCTTGCCCTGCCCGTTTATCATCGGAAAGCTGAGATACGCCTTCCCGTGCTCCGTGTTGTGAGCGTAGTTCTTCTTCCTGCTTCTCTTAAACATACCTCAAAACGAGAGCTGTCCCTCGTCGCTGCTGCCGGTCTGCTCCGGCGGCTTTATCCCAAGATGTTCATACGCCAGCCGCGTCGCTATTCGTCCGCGGGGCGTCCTTCCAAGAAATCCAAGCTGCATAAGATATGGCTCGCATACGTCCTCAAGGGTCACTGACTCCTCTCCTATCGCTGAGGCAAGTGTCTCAAGTCCTACGGGGCCTCCGCTGTAGCCGCGGATTATCATTTCAAGCATCCGCCTGTCAAGACTGTCAAGTCCAAGCTGGTCTATCTCCAGACGGCTGAGCGCTATGGACGCTATCTCCTTCGTGATCTCTCCGTTGCCCATGACATCTGCAAAATCACGCACTCTCTTCAACAGCCTGTTGGCGATTCGCGGCGTTCCGCGTGCCCTGCCTGCTATCTCCTCAGCTCCGTCTGCCGTGCAGGGGATACACAGTATCATCGCACTCCGGCGGATTATGTCCGTCAGCTGCGCTGTGGTGTACAGCTCAAGCCGCTGTATCACGCCGAATCGGTCACGCAGCGGTGCGGACAGCTGTCCTGCACGAGTGGTCGCTCCTATCAGTGTGAACGGTTTCAGATCCATGCGTATCGACCGCGCTGACGGTCCTTTGCCTATGATTATATCTATTACTCTGTCCTCAAGGGCAGGGTAGAGGATCTCCTCTACTGCTCTGGACAGCCGGTGTATCTCGTCTATGAACAATACGTCGTTGTCCGAAAGACTCGTCAGCAGCGATACCAGATCACCCGGCTTCTCTATTGCCGGTCCTGTGGTAACGCGCAGGTTTACTCCCAGCTCATGGGCAATTATGCCCGATAGCGTCGTCTTGCCAAGTCCAGGAGGTCCGTACAGCAGTACGTGGTCAAGGGGCTCTCCGCGGCGCTTCGCTGCTTCTATATATATCGCCAGATTCTCCTTCACCTTGTCCTGTCCGATGTATTCGTGCAGGTTCTGCGGTCGAAGGGATACGTCTGTGTCTGTGTCCTCTATCGTGTTTTCCGGGGATATTACTCTCGGAGCAAACTCCATATCCTCTGTCTGTATCATCTGTAAAGCTCCTTTGGTGCTTCGTTATTTTATTCCGTCCTTCTTGTCCATCTGCTCCTTATAAGGATTGTCAACAGATGCATCAAATCCGTCAAGCAGATATTCAGACGGTATATACTGCTCGTAATCAAGATCCATGAAGTAGTTGCAGAAGATCTGCTCTGCATATATGATCCTGCTCCTGCCGTCAGTAAGTGCATATACGAATCCGGAGTAAGGGTCTGCATTTACTGCAAGCAGCTCATACGTTTTCTCCTCTGTTACACCGTAGTTGCCGATGTACTCTGTCGAAGCATATCCCTTCAGACGTTCTGCCTCTGCTGCGTATCCCTCCGGTGTGTAATCTACTGCAAGATAACCCATATACTGAGCATCCCACGGATCATAGTATACCATCTTATAGTCAAGGACTTCCATGTCGTCAGTTAATGTATCCGGCCATATGCTTTCGTCCATGCCCCATTTATACCACTTGCTGTTATTATCGGCAGATGCAAGATAGTCGCTGTAGTGGGATATATCATCATATACCTCCACTTTAGCCGCCTTTGAGACTGCATAAATGCTCACAGTAACAAGTACTGATGATAATGCTATTCCCGAAGCTGCGATCAACAGCGTCTTTATGACCTTATTCATATTGTTTCCTCCTGCATGGTGTGAGGTCACTTCTCAAAAAACCTCTTCTTGCGGACATAGAACGGCTCTACCGTTGCGGCTGCCTTCTTGCCCATGTCCTGCTCTATGCTGATAAAGCATAACTGCTCGTTCGGCTTCGTCGTCTTGGATAGATACTTCGACAACGGTACGAACAGCTTCCTCGTGCTTCCTATCATGTCCACTACCATAAGCAGCTGCGGCTTCTCACAGCCACGCACCATCTCCATAATGTACGCGCGGTCTACGTTCGCCTGCTTCGTCAGGAACTTCGTCGCTGCCTTCGTTATATGGCTCACCGAGTTCTCACAGGGTCGGTAGCTTATCGTCTCTTCCTCACTGTAGGATATTGCCCTGATCTTCAGGTTGCGCGCTATCATCAGTATGCTCTTTATCTCCTGCGATGAGAACTCCTTGCCGTATGAGTTGGGGTTCAGCACCGCCGATGCGTTCTGTATCAGATCAAAAAAACGCAGACAGTTTATCTTGTAACAGTCTACGTATCTCTTCGCAAACTGCTGCAATGCGCGGAAACTCGTGAAGAAGGGGATAAACGTCTCTCCGCCCGGATTCTGCGTCGTTATCAGCTCAAGCTGTATTCCGCCGCCGCTTTCCTGACGGACAGGATTCTTGCATATAACATATACATCGCTCTTTATCAACGTCTGCAAAAACTGCGAACGCTTGCTTTCATCTGTTATTGCTGCTTTCAGTAACTCGTCGAGATTCATCTTACATCATCCTTTCTGCACTTCTTCAGCGTATGTTCCTTGACGCTATTATCCTGAGTGTTTCCTTTATAAGATCCTGTGTACTCATCGCCGGATCAAGCTTTCCAAGTATCGGCGCTGCTTCTCCCTGTGAGTAGCCAAGCACCATCAGTGCTTCCAATGCCTCCGATACTGCGCTGGACGTACCGCCTGCCGATACCGGCGCTATATGTGCCGCATCCTTCGATACCGATCCGGTCAGCGACTCAGACGATATTTTGTCCTTCAGCTCCAGTACTATCCTCTGCGCTGTCTTGGCTCCTATTCCCTTCGTCCGCGTGAATGCCTTGCTGTCGCCCGATGCCACCAGAAATGCGAACTGCTCCGGTGTAAGGTCTGACAGTATCGACGTCGCTGCCTTCGGTCCCACTCCGGATACCGATATTAACAGCCTGAAACAGCTGAGCTCCTGTAATGTCGCGAACCCAAACAGCTCAACCGCATCTTCACGCACGTATAAATATGTGTATAGTTTTACCTCTTCCCCTGTTTCTCCAAGCTGCGATACCGTGTTGTATGATGTCCTGCACCCGTATCCAACTCCGCCGCACTCAACTACTGCAAAATTCAGCTCCTTGAGCACCAGCTTGCCTCTGACACTGTAGATCATTGCTCAATCTCCCTCCATGCTTGTTTCTCATTCCTACTTCCACCGCGTACTATGTCCGTGACATATCGCTATCGCCAGCGCATCTGCCGCATCGTCAGGCTTCGGTATCTGTGCCAGTCCCAGCAGCCGCTGCGTCATCTCCATGACCTGCCGCTTCTCTGCCTTTCCATAGCCTACTACCGACTGCTTTACCTGCAGCGGTGTGTACTCAGATACCGGTACTCCGCGCTTTGCCGCCGAAAGTACTGTTACGCCCCTCGCCTGTGCTACGTCTATCGCTGTCTTCTGATTCGTGGTGAAGTACAATCGCTCTATCGCCATACAATCCGGCTTGTATTTGTCAAATATGAACTCTACGTCCGTATGTATCGCGTGGAGCCGCTCCGGAAACGGCGTGTTCGCTTCGGTAAGTACTGCGCCGTATTCTATGGGGGTGAAGTGTATCCCGTCATAATCCAGTACCCCGAACCCCACTATGGCATATCCCGGGTCTATACCCAGTATCCTTATCTTCTCCACTGTGCACTCCTCTCTGCTGCTGCCCCTGCGGTCAGCCGTGAATGCTGCTTCATTTTCACATAGATATACTTTCTCATTATATACTTTATTATTATAACACATTCCGCAGTTGTTTTGCAATAGATTCACATATAAAAGAATATTATTTATATATTTTAATCATATCCTGCCGTCAACCATTTCATCCCTCTTTGTTCCTTATATATTGATTTCTCCGGAATTATCTGCTATAATATATCATGAGAAATTATACTGAGGAGTGTTACCCTATGGACCTTAACCAGCTTCGCGACAGCATTGACGATATTGACAGCCAGATACTTTCACTTTTTATGAAACGTATGGACCTCTGCAAGGGCGTTGCAGAATATAAAAAGATCCACAATATGCCTGTCTTCCAGGGCGGAAGAGAACAACAGATAATCCACCGCATCAAGGACCTTACCAATGACCCGAACCTCGAAAACGGTACTGCTGCCCTCTTTACCAATATCATGGATATTAGCAAAATACTGCAAAACCGTCAGCTCCTCAGCAGAGGTACTGAGTACTCCTACACCGCTCCGGATTTCTCCGGCGCTTCACGTATCGGCTGTCAGGGTACCTCCGGCGCTAACTCAGAGACCGCTGCAAAACTGCTGTTCGGTAATAAACAGCCTGTCTTCTACCGTACCTTCGAGGACGTTTTCGCTGCCGTTCAGTCAGGCGATGTGGACTACGGCGTCCTGCCTGTTCATAACTCCACCGCAGGCTCCGTCAACAGCACCTACGACCTCATGACCAAGTACAGCGTGTATATCGTCAGCGAGGCTATCGTCGAGATAAACCACTGTCTCGCCGCTAAATCCATTATCCCCGTCGATAAGGTCAGCCGCGTTTTCTCTCACCCGCAGGCTATCGCTCAGTGCTGCGACTTCCTGACAGGTAACGCGCTTAAAACCGCTGAGTACGGTAATACCGCCACCGCTGCCGCTATGGTCGCGGAAAGTGACCCCGATGACTGCTTCGCTGCTATTTGCTCTGTGGACTGCGCTAATATGCTGGGGCTGCATATAATCGCCGAGAATATCGCGGACTGCTCCCTCAACCGCACCCGCTTCGTCTGCATCGCAAGAAATATGCAGGTAATGCCGGAATCCGACGCTATCTCCGTTATGCTCACTATACCGCATACCGAAGGTAGTCTGTACCGACTCCTCACTAAGTTCTATGTCAACGGTATGAACCTCCTCCGCATCGAGAGCAGACCTATCAAGGACGGCAGCTTCGATGCTGTATTCTACCTCGATTTCAGCGGTACTATCGACGACCCTAACGTTAAAGCCCTTATGAATGACCTCGCGGAAAACCTCGAGTACTTCCGCTTCCTCGGTACTTATAAAAGTAACTGATAACTTTACTTCCCCAGATCGGAGAGATGTCCTATGTCCCAATTCAATCAACTCATCAGTTCCAGACAATTCCTGTTCCTCGACGGCGGTATGGGTACTATGCTGCAATCCGCCGGTATACAGACCGAACATATCCCGGAACTCCTTAACCTCACCAACCCCGACGCTGTGATAAATATACACAGCCAGTACGTCCGCAGCGGTGCGGATATTATCTACGCCAATACTTTCGGCGCCAACTGCTTTAAACTGGAAAACTCCGGCCACTCCGTCGATGAGATCGTTTCTGCCGGTATCGCTAACGCTAAGAAAGCTGCCGGAGATAAGGCTCTCGTCGCCCTCGATATTGGCCCTATCGGTCAGCTCCTTGAGCCTGCCGGTACACTCCGCTTCGAGGACGCTTACGACTGCTTCAAGGAACTCGTCATCGCCGGCAAAGATGCCGATGTCATCGTCCTCGAAACTATGACCGACCTCTATGAGGTCAAGGCTGCTCTCCTCGCTGCTAAGGAGAACTCCGACAAGCCTGTTCTCGTTACCATGACCTTCGAGGAAAATATGCGCACTTTCACCGGCGTTTCTCCGGAGTGTATGGTCGCTGTACTGGAGGGTCTCGGTGCGGACGCCCTCGGCGTTAACTGCTCCCTCGGTCCGGAGGAGCTCTTCCCTGTGCTGGAGAAAATATGCTCCCTCTCTTCACTCCCTGTCATCGCTAAGCCTAATGCCGGCCTTCCTGACCCCGTTACCAATACGTTCAATGTGGGCCCCGATGAGTTCGCTGCAAGCGCTGTGAAACTCGCTGATGCCGGCGTGAAGATCTTCGGCGGCTGCTGCGGTACTACTCCCGCTCATATCAGCGCTGTGGTCAGCGCTCTCGCCGGTAAAGTCTGCAAAAAAACTGCCGTTTCTCCCAGAAGCGTCGCTTGCTCTGCGGTAAACTGCGTCGTCATCGATCAGCCCCGCGTTATCGGCGAACGTATCAACCCTACCGGTAAAAAACGCTTCAAGGAAGCTCTCCTCGCCCACGATATTGACTATATCCTCGGACAGGCTGTGGAACAGATCCACGCCGGCGCTGAGATCCTCGACGTTAATGTGGGTCTGCCCGGTATCGATGAGAAGGCTATGATGGTCACCGCTGTAAAGGCTATCCAGGGTATCTGCGATACCCCGCTTCAGCTGGATTCCACTATCCCCGAAGTCCTCGAAGCCGGTCTGAGAGTGTATAACGGTAAGCCTATCGTTAACTCCGTTAATGGTGAGGACGAGTCCCTCGACGCTATACTCCCACTCGTGAAAAAATACGGCGCATCTGTCGTGGGTCTGACCCTCGATAAGGGCGGTATCCCTAAAACCGCTGAGGGCAGATTCGCTATCGCTCAGAAAATACTCAGCCGCGCTATGGAGTACGGTATCCCTAAGGAAAATGTCTTTATCGACTGCCTTACCCTTACCGCCTCAGCTGAACAGGACGGCGTTATGGAAACTCTCAACGCCCTCCACCGCGTTAAATCTGAACTGGGTCTGCATACTGTGCTCGGTGTCTCTAATATCTCCTTCGGACTGCCGAACCGCGAGACTATTACCCGCACTTTCCTCACTATGGCTCTCCATAACGGTCTCGACCTCCCTATCATCAACCCAAATATCGACTCAATTATCGGCGCTGTCCGCGCGTACAGGCTACTCGCCGGAATCGACCGCGATTCCGCCGAATTCATCGCCGCGTATGCCGGTAATGACAGCGCTCCCAAAGCAGCTCCGGCTACCGCTGACAAGGGAACTCCCGACCTTATGTATGCCGTCGAAAACGGCCTCAAAAATGACGCCGTTAAAGCCGCTGAGGAGCTTATGTACTCCGTCGATGCCATGGAGATCATTAACGGATACCTCATCCCTGCCCTCGACTCAGCCGGCGCTAAGTTCGAGAAGGGGAAGATCTTCCTCCCTCAGCTTATCCTAACCGCCGGTGCCGCTCAGGCCTGCTTTGAGGTCATAAAGGATAAACTCGCCCTCAATAACGGCGAGACCGTCTCAAAGGGTAAGGTCGTTCTCGCTACCGTCAAGGGCGATATTCACGATATTGGCAAGAATATCGTCAAGGTGCTCCTCGACAGCTACGGCTTCACCGTCATCGACCTCGGCAAGGACGTCGATCCCCGCATTATTGTCGATGCAGCTATCGAAAATAAGGTCAGACTCGTGGGTCTTTCCGCTCTTATGACTACTACCCTCGGCGCTATGGAGGAAACTATCGCTCTCCTTAACAAGGAGT
>CADBNS010000072.1 GCA_902796065.1 Ruminococcus flavefaciens | reverse complement strand
GTTCTCAATACTCACAGCGCCGGCGACGAAATGAAGATAACCTTCTACAGAAACGGCGATGAAAAAACTGTTACTGCTGTCCTCAAGACTGCTGAGGAGCCAGACGATGACGACGATGCTGAGGTACAGGATGAGACCAAGGCTAAGTCAAAGTCAAAGACTAAGGCTCAGGCTCAGGACGATGAGGAATAATCAAGCAATCTACGTCTTCTTCATTCACTATACATCACAAAAGCCGTCCCACTTCGGGACGGCTTTTGCTGTTATTGTTCCATGAACCGCTGTATTTCGCCTTTCTTCGCCAGCGTATCACTATATCCAAGCTCTATGTCGTGCTCTGTCTTTTCACGGTTCAGATTCAGCGTACCGCTTATTATACCGCCCAGTTCCTCAGATGGCACTATGTTCACTATGTCTGCTCCGGTGAACTGCTCCTGCACACTAAGATCCGGACTGTGCTCCAGATGAACCGCTATTATCCGCCGGAATCCTGCTTCGTACAGACACGCTATCGGCGTATTGTCTCCGGCTGAGGAGTAGCCTCCGTCAAAGAATATCCCCTCGTGCCCTTTTATCCGCACTCCGTCTGCTCCGCAGAAAAATCCCGGGAGCGCTGCCGATGCCAGTACTATCTGCTTCTTCTGCTCGTCATCATACCACGGATACAGCCGGTTTATGTGGAAATACTCCACGTTCCGCTCAGCTGCTCCTATCAGCTTCCTGCGCACACGTACACAGGTGATGTATATGTCCCGATGCAGCTTGTCAAAGTCGATGTACCGGTCCATCAGTGCTGAAAGCCGGTTCTGCGTGAAGGGAAGCCCCGATGCGATCAGCTCGGAAAACTGCCCGTTTACTGTGTCGCCGCCCGTCAGCAGACTGCCTATCATTCGCCCGATACGCCCGTAATCCGGATCCGCCATGTCGGAGAATTGCAGCTCACGCCATACGTTCGCCGCTTCTGCTCCCATGCATTCTGTCAGTACTGCGTTCAAAGCTCCCGCTGAGGTGCCGGATATTGCGGTTATTCCACTGTCTGCTCCTATTTCACACAGCGCAGTATAAACTCCCGCTTCATAGGCTCCCTTCGCTCCGCCTCCGCTGAGTACAAGACCTGTTCCGTTATCCATCAGTCCTCGGGAAACTCCTCTGCTATGGATTCGTATTTGCTCTCTATTCCGTCTGCCACGTTCTTCGCCATGTCAATTTCTGCGGTATCATCGGCAAATCCGCCGTCTTCAACTGCCGCAGCACTGTCGGCTGCTTCTGACGGCTCTTCCGCCGCTCTCTTCGTTATCGGCAGCGATTTCCCTTCTTCATCGTAGAATACGATGTTGTCGATGTACATATTGCCTTCGTTGGCTACGCCCCAGCGCATTATCAGGAATATCGCTTCCTCCATTTCGCTGTCCCAGCACATTCCGCCGCCTGCAAGCAGAAATTTGAATACTACATGAGTGGCGCCTGACATCTCAAAATTGTACTCTCCGCCGGCAAATTCCGCAAAATCGTACCACTTGTCCCCTGATACGTTTGCTCCGCCGCCTCCGCCTATCCAGCCCGGCGCTTTGACTCCAACTGCATCGTTCGTTACAAGGTCCGATGCAGTCGCGTCTGCGTACAGGTCAAACTCTATACGGCGTACCTTCGCCAGATCCTCCGGCGTAAGCAGCTTCGCGGCGTCTATGGATACCTTCTGCACAAGCTTTTCTGCTGCTGCATTGCCCGAATCTGTGAATCGCAGCATCTTGTTGCCGTTGAATTCACCGATCTCTATCGTGCCGCTGGCTGAGTCCTTGTCGTCTGTTATTGCCTTCGCAAAGGATACGTCTCCGTCGTCAAAGGTGATCGCGTTGGGATCATCTGCTTCCACCGGCTCGGGCGGTATCAGTTCTTCCTCTGTGGTGGGTTCGGTGGTTTCTGCTGCTGATGTTGTGGGGGAGGGGGGAGTGTCGCTCTCCGATCCCTTGCCTCCGCCGCAGCTTATCAGAACTGCTGCAAGAGACAGTGCTAAAGCTCCTGCGGTGATTCTTCTGTAGTTCATATTGCTCTCCTTTGAAAAATGCCCTCTGGAAACAGAGGGCATTATGGTTCATTTGCCGGACTTTTGTCCTGCATCTGCGTCTTTTTACTGCAACTTCATTTTATCATAATCAGCCAATAATGTAAACTGGCAAATCAGCCAATAATAACCAACTGTTTTGTGTATAATATACAAATGCGGCTGGTCATTTTTCTTTTGCGGCATCAATTATGTCAACTACTTGCTTCATCATGTCAAATGGTTTTACCTTTGGCTGTATCTTTACCGATACGTACGACTTGCCAGATCCGTTGAATGTTATCTTACCTTTGTATGCCTGCACCAGCGATGCTATCTGCTCCGCTGTAAGATACTCTGTGTAAAAATACATTGATCCGTTCTTCTGCGATATTTCCGTGATCCCAAGATGCGCTGCCTTGTTCCTCAGCAGCGATACGTCTATCAGTCCGATCACCGATTTCGGCGGGTCTCCGTACCGGTCTATCAGTTCGTCCGTAAGGTCCATTTTGTCCTCGTCTGTGGTCACGAACATTATCTTGCGGTATACGTCAAGTCGCTGGTTAAGACTGGATATGTACTTCTCCGGTATGTGCGCGTCTATCTGTATGTCTACCAGACACTCCGGCACCTTCTCCGGCTGCTCGCCCTTTTCCTCCGCTATCGCTTCCGACAGCAGCTTCAGATACATATCATATCCTACCGCTTCCATGTGTCCGTGCTGGCTTCCGCCAAGTATGCTGCCTGCACCGCGTATCTCAAGGTCACGCAGCGCTATCCGGAATCCACTGCCGAACTGGGTGAACTCCTTCATGGCATTCAGCCTCTTCGTCGCTATCTCTGTCAGTACCTTGTCCCTGTGATAGGTGAAGTATGCGTAGCCGCGGCGGTTCGAGCGTCCGACACGTCCGCGCAGCTGGTATAGCTGGGATAGTCCGAATCTGTCGGAATCCTCTATTATCAGCGTGTTTACGTTGGGGACGTCTACGCCGGTCTCTATTATCGTCGTGCAGACAAGTATGTCTATCTCATGCTCTACCAGAGACTCCCATATGTCGGACATCTCGTCCTCACTCATCTGACCGTGTGCGTATGCAATGCGCGCTTCCGGCAGCAATTCCTGCAATTTTGCTGCACAAGCCTGTATCGTCTCAACTCTGTTGTGTATGTAGTATACCTGTCCGCCGCGGCGAAGCTCCCTTACTATCGCCTGTATCAGCGTTCCGATGCTGTACTCTATTACGTAGGTCTGCACCAGATACCTGTCCTGCGGCGGCTCTTCAAGTACCGACATATCACGTATTCCGCTCATCGCCATGTTCAGGGTGCGAGGGATCGGCGTTGCTGACAGCATAAGTACGTCTACGCCAGAAAAGCTCTCCTTGAACTTCTCCTTGTGGGCTACTCCGAATCGCTGCTCCTCGTCGATTATGGCAAGTCCCAGGTCCTTGAATACCACGTTCTTCTGGATTATCTTGTGTGTGCCGATAAGCAGGTCTATCCTGCCTTGTTTCAGCTTCTTTATTATCTCTGCCTGCTGCTTCGGTGTGCGGTAGCGCGATAACAGCTCCACCTGTACCGGAAAATGCTCAAATCTGCGCAGCGCCGTCTGGTAATGCTGAAATGCAAGTACCGTCGTCGGCGCAAGTATTGCACACTGCTTTCCCGCAAGTATACACTTCATCGCCGCTCTCAGCGCTACTTCGGTCTTGCCAAAGCCTACATCTCCGCACAGCAGCCTCTCCATCGGCCGTCCGCTCTGCATATCTGCCTTTATTTCAGCTATGGATTGCAGCTGGTCATCTGTCTCTACGTAGGGGAAACGCTCCTCAAAATCACGCTGTATCTCGTCGTCCGGATAAAATGCAAAGCCCTGACTCTTCTCACGCTTAGCATACAGCGCTATCAGCTCGTGCGCCATGTCCTTGACTGCACGCTTTACGTTGCTGCGCGTCTTCTGCCATTCGTTGGAACTCAGCTTGTTCAGCTTGACTCCCGAATCATCACGGGGTCCGATATACTTCGATACCATGTCAAGCTGCGTTACCGGTATGTACAGCTTATCTGTGCCGGCATACTGTATGGTGATGTAATCCTTCACTATATCGTCGAACTCCAGCTTGCGTATGCCGATAAACCGTCCGATTCCGTGGGTGGAGTGCACTATGAGGTCGCCCTCGGAGATGTCCGCAAGACTGCGTATCTCCTCCGCCTTGTTCTTCTTTCTGTGCTTCTTCTTGCGCACTGAGTCCATTGAGCGTCCCTGCGTTATCAGCACAGTCTTGTTGTCCGGATACTCAAAGCCTCCGCTGAAACTGCCCGACATCAGACATACTCTGCCCGCTTTCGGTTCGACGGCATCTGCGGCTATGTCACAGGGTATGCCGTTGTCGTTGAGGTCCTGCCTGATTATCGGCAGCGTCTTTTCACTTCCTGCCGCTACTATCATCCGGTAGCCACGGGATTTGTACTCCGTCAGGTCCTCTACCAGCTGCTTCAGCTCTCCGCCCCATGCTGCCGTCTGCATCGCCTCAAAGCTCACCAGACGACGGAAATCTATGCGGTCTCCGCCCTGCATGAAGCTGCTCATGTACAGGCAGTTGTGCTTCTCCGCTATGTGCTGAACCTGCGGCAGTTCAAGTATGTACCCGTCCAGCCCCTTGCAGAGCTGCCCGTCCTCCATGAGTATCTTTACGTCTTCGTTGTGGCGGGTCATGATGCCGTTTGCATTCTCCATTACGTCGGAGTAGTCGCTGAACATTACGGTTCCTGTGATGTAGTCGAATACTGTGGACGGTTCACCGTATACAAGGGGATAGTACTTCACGCTGTGCGCCAGTATCTCTCCGGCTCTCAGCCTGCGTACATCTGCTCCGATGTGCTCACGTATCTGCTCCATGCGCTTGCCGCGCGCCTTCTTGCACAGCTCCTCTACCTTCACTGCAAGCTCTTCGTTGTCGTAGAGTATCTCGCTTGCCGGCGATATTTCTATGCTCTCCAGCTTATTCTCGCTGCGGCGCTGGGTGTCTGTGTCAAACTCCGATATGGAGTCTATCTCATCTCCCCATAACTCTATTCGCACCGGCTTGTATGCCTGCACCGGATATATGTCCACGATCGAGCCGCGTATGGAGAACTGCGATGCGCCTTCTACCTTCTCACACCGCTGATAACCACACTTCGCAAGCCTCAGGCTCAGCTCCGCTGTATCTATCTCCTCTCCGGTGTTCAGCCTGATGCTCGCCGCTTCCAGTACGCCTGACGGTATCACAGGCTGCATTACGGCTTCTATGCTGGCACATATGGTCGTGCACTCTCCGCGCAGCGCCCTCGTCAGCGCAGATATTCGCATATGCTCGTATTCGTGGTTCGCACTGTCTACCGGTGTGAATACAAGCTCCTTTGATGGGAACAGTACCGCCGTCTCTGTGCCTGCCATCATGTTTATATCATCACACAGACGCTTCGATTCCGCTTCTGTACCCGTCACGATCAGGTCTACGCCCTTACCCGACAGTGCATACGCCAGCTGCGCCCTGTGTATATGCGAAAGACCCGTCACTGAGACGGGTGTGATGTTCTTTGTCAGCGCCTCCCGGATACTCTTGTATCCGGCAAGCTCACTGAATATGTCCTTGAATAGCTTCATTGCTTTTCTCCGTAATGCCGCTCCGCTTTCCGCAGAGTCAGGAATTGTATTTGTTCATCGCTTCGTCTGTCTTGCCCTGCACCATCAGCTTTATGCACTCACAGGCATTCTCAGCTGCCACTTGCAGCTTCGCTGCGTCTTCCTTGCCGAATTTGCCAAGTACCCACTTCGCAAGGTCGTAGTCCGGGTGCGGCTTCTTGCCTACGCCCATCTTTATACGCGGAAAATCATCTCTGCCTGTCAGCTCGATTATGCTCCTCATGCCGTTGTGTCCGCCGTGGCTTCCCTTGCGGCGTATCCTCAGCTTGCCCGGATCAAGGGAGATGTCGTCGTATATCACTATCAGATTGTCTGCGTCTATCTTGTAGAACTCCAGCGCCTGTACTATGGACTCTCCGCTGTTGTTCATGTAGGTCGTGGGCTTCAGCAGCAGACAGCGCTTGTCTCCGATCGTTACCTCCGCTGTCTTGCCCTTGAATTTCAGCCGGTTGATCTCTGCACCAAGCTGCGATGCAAGTGTGTCTATCGTGAAAAATCCGGCGTTGTGGCGAGTCCCATCGTATTCCATTCCGGGATTGCCAAGTCCGGCGATCACATACTCTATTTTACCAGATGCCTTTGTCGATTCAGACGATATTCTGTCAAACACATCAAATATACTCATTTTTCTTTACTCCTTTTTCTGGTCGTCTCATAATTATAGCACACTTTTCCGGAAAAATCAACTTGATATACATATTATATAGTATGCCCTCCGGTCACCTGCCGCTTGACTTTTCCGCGCTGCGGTGATATAATATTCTTACTGCCACCGGGCAGAGAATGCTTCGCATTCGCCGCACATCGTCAGGTCTTTGCAGATGTGCCGCGGATGCTTTTTTTGTTGGAGGTAACTATGCTTTATAAACTGCGATCGTATTT
Organism: Ruminococcus flavefaciens; assembly: GCA_902796065.1. Lineage (GTDB taxonomy): Bacteria > Bacillota > Clostridia > Oscillospirales > Ruminococcaceae > Ruminococcus > Ruminococcus flavefaciens_X. The sequence goes on along the minus strand of CADBNS010000072.1, from coordinate 6,101 downwards.
CTCAACTGCTGAACTGCTCCTCTGGGGTGCTTCCGAATCTGTGATTATCTTGTCCTTCTTCCTCTTCGGCGGCGAAAGTCCGCTGTCTCTCGTCGCTTCCGTCATCGGCGCTTCATCTCTTATCCTCGCCGCTAAGGGTAATCCGCTGGCTCAGGTGCTGATGATCGCTTTCTGCGCTATGTACGGCGTGATTTCTTACTCCTGCCAGTACTACGGCGAAATGATAACTTACCTCGGTATGACCGGCCCTATGGCTGTGCTTTCCCTCATCTCCTGGCTGCGTAATCCCTTCGGAGAGGGTCACGCGGAAGTCAGAGTCAACCGCATCAGCCCCCGCGAAGCCGCTTTTATGCTGCTGCTCTCCGCTGCTGTGACCGCTGCCTTCTTTTTTATCCTCCGCGCTCTGGGTACCGCAAGTATCCTCATGAGCACACTCTCCGTTACTACCAGCTTCATCGCTGTGTACCTCACTTTCCGCCGCAGTCCGCTGTTCGCCGCTGCTTATGCTGCCAATGATATGGTCCTTATCGTGCTCTGGTCTGTCGCTTCTTTCCATGACAGAAAGTATTTCTCCGTCCTTGTATGCTTCATCGCTTTCCTCGTGAATGATATTTACGGCTTCGTCAGCTGGAACAAAATGCAGAAACGCCAGGAAGCTCAGCTGTCAGGCTCGTTTTCGTGATTTTGGGTATTGACATGGACGCGCGGGTGTGATATAATGAATTGAAAATGATTATCAGTTTTGAATGTGAGGCGTTTGTTATGTTCAGAAAATTATTGTCCGCCGCTGCTGCCGTCGTTATGGCTGCTTCCCTCTTCAGCTGCTCTTCCCCTACTTTCAAGGAAGAATCCGGCTTCGCTGCTACCGGTAAGCTCAGCGTCGTTTGTACCATTTTCCCCGTCTATGACTGGACCCGCGAAGTTCTCGGCTCCCATCAGGACGAGGTTCAGCTCACTTACCTCATGAACAGCGGCACTGACCTCCATAATTATCAGCCTACTGCCGATGATATGGTCAGGATCTCTGACTGCGATGTGTTCGTTTATGTGGGCGGCGAGTCCGATAAATGGGTCGATGATGCCCTCGCTGAGGCACGTAATAAGAATATGAAGGTCATCGATCTTATGGATGTCCTCTCCGATTCCGTCCGCGAAGAAGAGGTCAAGGAGGGTATGGAGTCCCATGAGGAAGAGGAGGATACTGAGGAAGAAACAGAATACGATGAGCATATCTGGCTCTCCCTTAAAAATGCAAAGTCCTGCGTCAGCGAGATTTGCAGCGTCCTCTCAGATGCCGATAACGCTCATGCTGCCGATTACGCCAATAACGCCGACTCCTATATCAGCTCCCTCGATTCCCTCGATAACAGCTTCGCCGCTATGATCGGCAAGGCAAAGAATAAAACCCTCATCTTCGGCGACAGATTCCCGTTCCGCTATTTCGTAGAGGATTACGGTCTCGACTATTTCGCTGCCTTCGCAGGCTGCTCCGCCGAGACTCAGGCAAGCTTCGATACTATCACTTTCCTCGCTGATAAGGTCGATGAACTGAATGCTGATACTATCTTCACTATCGAAGGCTCTGACTGCACTATCGCTGAGGCTGTAAAAAACAGTACCGCCTCTAAGGATCAGTCTATCGCTGTTCTCGATTCCATTCAGTCTGTCACCGCCGAGCAGATCGCTGATGGTTCAAACTATATCAGTATTATGGAACACAATTACTCCATTCTGGAAGAGGCGCTTAACTAATGGCTAAACAGATAATTTGTGAAAATGCCGCTCTCGGCTATGAGGGCGGTATCGTTACCGAAAACCTTAATTTCACCGTCAACAGCGGCGATTACCTCTGCATCCTCGGAGAAAACGGCTCCGGTAAAAGTACCCTCATCAAGGCGCTCCTCGGTCTTAAACCGCAGGTCAGCGGTAAGATCGAGTGGTGCGACGGCTTTAAGGCTACCGAAATCGGCTATCTCCCTCAGCAGACCCCAGTTCAGCGCGATTTCCCGGCTTCTGTCCGCGAGATCGTCATCTCCGGCTGCCTCTCAAAAACCGGTTTCCGCCCTTTCTATAATAAGGAGGAAAAAGCTCTCGCCGCTAATACTATGGAACAGCTCGGTATCGCTGACCTCGCTAAACGCTGCTATAGAGAACTGTCCGGCGGTCAGCAGCAGAGAGTCCTCCTTGCACGCGCACTCTGCGCTACAAGGAAAATGCTCCTCCTCGATGAGCCCGTTACTGGTCTCGACCCTAAGGCTCAGGCTGACCTTTATGAACTCATCGCTAAACTCAATAAGGAGGGTATTACTATTATTATGGTCTCCCATGATGTGTCTGCCCTCAAATATGCCGACCATATCCTGCATATCGGTAAAAAACAACTGTTTTTCGGCGATAAGGACAAGTACCTCAACAGTAAGACAGGTAAGGCTTTTCTTGAATCGGAGGAACATGATGATGAGTGAAATGTTATCTAAACTGCAATATTACTTTACTTACCCCTTCGTCCGCTATGCCGTCGTTGTGGGCCTGCTTATCGCCCTCTGCTCGTCACTGCTGGGCGTTACCCTCGTGCTGAAACGCTTCTCCTTTATCGGTGACGGTCTCTCCCATGTGGCTTTCGGCGCTATGTCTGTTGCCGCTGTTGTGGGCGTTACCAATAATATGTACCTCATTCTGCCTGTCACCGTTATCTCTGCTATACTCCTCCTGCGGACAGGTCAGAATACCAAGATCAAGGGCGATGCCGCTGTGGCGATGATCTCTGTCGGGGCCCTCGCTATCGGCTATATGCTGATGAATCTGTTCCCTACTTCCTCTAATATCTCAGCTGATGTGTGCAGTACCCTTTTCGGCTCAACTTCCATTCTTACCCTCAAGATCACCGATGTCTGGCTTTGCATCGCTATGGCTGTCATCGTTATCGCGGTCTTCATTATCTTCTACAATAAGATCTTCGCCGTCACTTTCGATGAGAACTTCTCTAAGGCGACCGGTATCAAGGCCGACGGCTATAACCTCCTTATCGCTGTTATTACCGCCTTCATTATCGTCCTCGCTATGAACCTCGTGGGCTCTTTGCTCATTTCAGCTCTCATTATCTTCCCCGCACTCTCGGCTATGCGCCTGTTCAGAAGCTTCCGCGGTGTTATCATCTGCTCCGCTATCATCTCTGTCGTGTGCGCTGCTGTGGGTATCATTCTGTCGATACTCTTCTCTACCCCCGTGGGCTCTACTATTGTTTCGGCTGATATTGCCGTGTTCCTCGTGTTCTGGCTTGTATCTGCCATTACCGGGAGGTCAAAGTCATGATAAGATCTTTCGCACTCGCCGCCGTTTCCGCTGCGGCTGTGCTTGCGCTTTCTTCCTGCGGTCAGCAGGCCGATCCGTTACCATCATCATCATCTCATTCTTCTTCGTCCGAGGAAAGCTCTGAGATCCCGGACTTTCTCGCTGCTCTCGCTAATGACGGCTTCGATTGCGACTTAACTCAGCTTAACTCAAATATGATGTACGGTCAGATCTTCGATATGGTCTCTAATCCAGACAGGTATACCGGTATGACCGTCCGCGTCACAGGTAATTTCAATTACTATAAGGACGGCGCCGGTAAGGAGTACTTCTCCGTGTTTATCCCCGATGCCGCTCAGTGCTGTAAACAGGGGATAGAGTTCGTGCTGAACGGTGAACATAAGTACCCCGATGATTACCCCGCTGACGGTGAGGAGATCACCGTTACCGGCGTACTTAACGCTTACGATGAATACCACGTTACTTATCTTCAGCTCCTTGATGCTGAAATAGTTCCGCTGGTCAAGATGGGAGGAACTACCAATGAATCGATCAACTAAGGCTTTCGCTGTGCTGGCTGCTGTCGCCTGCCTTTCCGGCTGCGGTAACAGCTCCGAAGTAGATACCATTATTGCTCAGCGCGATCCTTCTTCTTCTGCTGCTGTCACTTCGTCCGATTACTCCGCTCCTACTAAGTCGCCTGATCAGCTCGGCGGCGCGGTTTCACCAGATAGCCTCAGCAACGGCGAGTTCGATATTGACCTCACTCAGCTCAGCTCCACTATGGTCTATTCTCAGGTCTACGATATGGTCTATAAGTCCGATGACTATGTGGGTAAGTCCGTCAGGGTCAAGGGTCCGTTCAGCTACTTTAAGGATCCCGATACAGGTAAGGAGTACTTCGCTGTCCTCATTACCGATGCTACTGCTTGCTGTAGTCAGGGTATGGAGTTCGTCCTCGACGGCGATTTTAGCTACCCCGACGATTACCCGGAGCAGGGGACTGAGATAACTGTCACCGGTAAGTTCAATTACTATAAGGAAGATCAGTTTACCTATTGCCAGCTCACCGGCGCTAAAATGAGCGTATAAATACAGCTGTGACCACCTTACAATTCGGAGATACCGTACTTTTATTGAGGGAAACCCTTTTGAGAAAGGTTTTCCCCGATAGAGTACGATTTCCGGAATTGTACGGTGGTCACGGCTGTTTTATATGCCCACTGCCCGCCCTCGCTGGGAAAGTCAATGTATGGTCGTAATTATAAGCTGTATTTGTGCGTTTGTTACGATAAGAGCTTACGATAATTGTGGTTCTGCACCACGCGCCGCTCCTGACGCCATCTATGGTGCCGGTTTTACTTGAAACCAGCAAAAGCACATTCGCCCTTCTCCCAGCTACGCCATATATCTTTATAACAGCTCCGTTGTCCAGTTAAGCTGCTGTATCTTATTGTCCGTCTGCCTCAGATCACGGCTCATATCGTCCGCTTTCTTCTGCATCTCCTTTACGTCTACTGCACTCAGCAGCTTTATCTCCGTTGCCCGCGCTCTGTTTCCTGTTTCGCTGGCACACAGCGCAAGCTCCCTGTATGCCTTTATCTTCTGCGTAAGTGCATCTTTCTCCGCTAACAGCTCCGTGATGCTCTTTCCGTCTGCCTTAGTCGCACAGTTCGTCAGATTGATCCGCGCTATCAGTTCGCTCAGCCTGTCCGCTGCTTCGGTGTACTCCTTCAGCAGCTCCTCTGGGTCCTCCGCAGGCTTCTCTCCCTCCTGCACTATGGCATTGGTGCGTATGCGATGTATGAGCTCCTGCATCCTTATGTTTATGTCCGACCTCTCTTGTAATGCCTCCGCAAGTTTCATTCACTCACGCTCCTTCACTTTAAGAACCTGTCCAAATAGGGTGAATGTACGGATTTTCAGGCATAATTTTGTCGGTGACAAGGCAAAAATCCGCCGACGGGCTGTCACCCTTCAAGGATTTTTAACGCATTCACCGGCAAAGTTTGACGAAAAGACGTGCATGAATCCCTACGTGGTCAGGTTCTGAATTATACGATTATTGTAACATTTTTTTGTCCATATGTCAATATAACGAACGACGGCAGCCGGTGGTGTGGCTGCCGCGTTCATTTTGAGAGAATTGTTTCCAATTGAAGATTGCTTGGTTAAAATCCACGTCCGGGACGTCCGGTGTTGCCGCCTGTGCTCGTTGAGCCGGCTGCAAGAGCTGTTCCGCCTGTCAGTGTGCCGCCGTATGCGGCAAGCTGGGTCTCGTCTATGGTCTGGAAGTAGGTCGATCCGCTGAGCGTTCCGCCTGTGTATACGGTCACGCCTGCACTGTTAGGTACGCCTGCCTTTACGTTGCTGACGTTCTTCTTAGCTATAAAGCTGACGATCACGTTGTTATTGCTGTCGCAAAGTGTGATGCGCGTTCCTGCACTTACGGATCCTGTTGCGGCTACGTTCGCTGTCATGCTCGCTCCCATCTGCATTCCGCCGGAGCCTGTGTTCTCTACGAATACGCCGCCTTTATATGTGTTGGTGTTGCCGCTGTCTCCACAGTCAAAGGGCTCGTTGCCGTTGGTGATGACATAGCCACCGTTGATTGTTATGTTGCCGTTGGAGTCAAATCCATCATGGTCTCCGTCAGTGACGTTCGCCAGTGCAAAGCCCCCGTTGAATACCAGCTCATAATTGTTGCCGCTGGTTCCCATGTTTCCCTGTCCCCAGGGCATTCCCGGTGCCATTGCGCCTGATCCGTCTCCGCCGGCTGCGTTGTATGCGTCGTCTGTGGAGTTGACTAT
>CADBNS010000071.1 GCA_902796065.1 Ruminococcus flavefaciens | reverse complement strand
GTATGCCTGCGGAATTTCTATACAATCTGACGAAAAATCTCACGGCGCATCTTCAGCACAATCTTTGTGCGGTATTGCCTTAATTGTGCTGTGATATTAGACGGTGTGCTGCGTGTTTAACCGTGCGCCTCTTTAAAGAGTGCATCGTTCTCCAGATGGCACAGACTGACGATTTCGTCATTATTTACACAAATGTCAAGATAAATAATTCGTTCCTCAATCATGAAAATGATAATGGCGATTAACATCGATATTATCAGACAAAAAGCTCCGGAAAGCGTAAGCTTTCCGGAGCCGCTGTTTTATGACTATATATCCACCGGATATGTTCTCATATCCAGACGCTTTTCAAATTCCTTCACCGGAAGAGGTTTGTCGAACAGGAATCCCTGCGCCAGATCGCAGTTGTTGTCGCGCAGCACAGCCAGCTGTGTAGGAGTCTCAACGCCTTCTGCTATGCATTCCAGACCCAGTTCCCTTGCCATTGCCACTACGTACTTGAACATTACGCGGCGGATACTGTCTTCTCCGTCGTCATCCTTCGGCAGGAATATCTTGTCCACTTTGAGTACGTTCCACGGTACAACGCGGATAAGGTTCAGTGAGGAGTAACCCATACCAAAATCGTCTACTGAGGTGCATATATTCTCTTTGTGGAGTCCGTCAACTACACGCCTGAGATCCTTGAACTCAACGTCTGTGGTAGTTTCGGTCAGCTCTATCTCTATGTACTCGTGGGGAACGTTGTGACGGTCGATTATGCTCATGATATTGGTCAGCAGATCACTGTTGAGCATATGCTTGCGGGACAGATTTACTGAGATGCGCACGACCCTTCTGCCTTCATCTATCCATCTGCGTATGTGTCCGCAGACCTTATCCAGCATATAGAAATCGAGCTTGCATATATCATTGCTCAGTTCAAAGACTGGTATGAACTCTCCCGGAGAGACCATGCCTTCTGGTGTGAACCAGCGGCAGAGCGCTTCTGCTCCGCACAGCTCACCGGTCTCTATATTGACCTTCGGCTGGTAGAATACGTGGAATTCTCCGCTGCGGAGAGCCTGCGGAAACTTCTTTTGTATCCGCATCGTTCTTTCTTTATCCATAAGCAGAGAGTCGTTGTAATAGACGAAATGCTCCCGCCCACCGTTCTGGGCAGCACGGTATGCCTGCATTATCTTGCCCATGATGTCGTTGGGAGTGAAAACTGAATAGCCGTCCGGAATGCAGAATATTCCCGCATACGCTGTGACGGTAACTGTGTTTCCGTGTCTGTCATACGGAATAATTGCCTCTGAAAGATACTCAAGAAGCTCAGTCAGTTTCTCCTGTTCGCATAGACAAACAAATGCATCGCCGCCAAGACGGACTACCATTCCGTTTTCGCCTACGACAGACTCAACGTGCTTGTAATGTGCCTTGATTATCCTGTCACCGACAGCTCTGCCGTATTCCTCGTTGATGAGTGAAAAATGACGCAGATTGTAGTTCAGGGCTGCCATTCCGTCGAATCCGCCGGGCTGGTTCCTCCATGCGATATAGTTGAAAAAACTACGTATATTGCGGAATCCGTCATCATCAAAGAATGCCATTTCCTGCGCTATATCCTGAAGGCGGTTACGGCTGATAAAGGCAAGGGCTGTGCGCATGGTCAGATCGATCTTCGCAAGATCTTCGTCAGTCGGAGGTATGGCGTCCTTTTTTTTGTATACCGTCATTGTGGAGATCGACATCAGCCGTGTGACAAAGCGCACAGTGTGTAATGGATCGCCTTCTTCTCCGGTATCATAGCTTATCATCGTTTCGCCTTCGCCGCGTTTTTCTTCACCGGGGTTGCGGTAAAAATGCGTGACTCCCTTTGAAAGCCCGAACATAGCGGCGATCTCATTAAGGATGCATTCTATCTCTGATTTGTCGAATTCCTTATTTACGATCTGGGTTGCCGATGCAAGCCGTTCGTATAGTTTGTAGAATCTGAGTTCCTTTTCTTCATTCATGTTTCTCACCTCACCGGACGGCACATTTTCTGTGCGTATCCTGATTCTCTTCCGTTTTCTGAGTTCCCATATATTTTTTTATTATATTATATCATATATAGCTGCTTTTTTCAAGAAAAATCTACAAAAAACAGCAGTTTGGAGTGGAAATTGCAATAATAATTGGTATGTGATCCATATTATTGCAAAATTGCAGTTGAAACGAATATTTTTGTAATATAAGGACACCTTTTTCGTATTTTCTATTGAAATTTGAAACAAAATGATGTATAATATTACTGACAACTATGTTAGTTCGATATAATTTTTTAGTCAGGCAATACCGTGAAGGAGGTTTTTTATGGATTATCAGTCTTGGATCGAAGGTATCGACGGCCTTGCCAGTCTTTATTCTTTCGATATTCTCCCTGACGGAAGCTTCAGTGAGATACGCCTTATTGCAGTGAACAAGAAAAATGAGGGAATGCTCCATTTCAGACCGGATGCGCCTGAATTCTACCCCGGTATCCCTTACCGCAATTACTGGATGGACCTGAATTTTGAAAGGTATCTCTACAAGAGTGCAAGCACAAAACAGTCGCTGTATTCCTATGTCAATGCCCGCGGATTCTGGATGAAGTGCCTGTATATCCCTGTGTGCAGCGATGATGACGCACCCGCTGAGAACGGCGTGAAAACAGTCTATTGTCTGTACATACTTGAGTATTCCGACCGTATCGAAACTGATTCTATGTCCCAGCAGACCGCCGATGTGGCTGCTGCTATCACTAATGTCAGCATAAAGCTCCATGAGGTGCAGGGCTTCTATCCCGCTCTCTCCGCAGCCGCTGAGGAAATGAAGGAGATCTGCGGCGCGGAACTGTGTACCATTTTTACCGTGGATAAGAGCAACCAGCAATGCAGACTTATCAACTACGAAGGCGTGAAGGACGATTATATGGAGGGTATCGCCCGGGAAATGGAGTGTACTCCTTTCGAGTGCGCTCTGCGATGGGAAAAGATACTCGACATGAGCGACTGCCTTATCCTCGATAATCTGAAAGTGGTCGAGGAACGGGATCCTATCTGGTACAAGTCACTGTGTGCACACAATATAAGGAATATCATTCTCTATGAGGTGCGCTTCAAACAGACACTTGTCGGCTTCATCTGGGCGGCAAATGCGGATTTGACCAGAATGATGCAGATCAAAAAGACCCTGGAGATCTGCGCGTTCCTGCTGGCTGCGGTGATTCAGAACCATCAGCTCATTTCCCGTCTGGAGGAAAAAAGCTCCGTTGACGGTCTGACTCAGGTCAATAACAGAAATTCTATGAATGAACGTGTGGACAGCTATACCTCCGGTGCTGTCAGGATGCCCGATGCTATGGGCGTCGCTTTTGCCGACCTGAACGGCCTTAAATCTGTCAACGATGATGAGGGCCATGATGCAGGTGACAGGCTCCTCCGGAGAGCCGCTTCTCTGCTGAAAATAGCCTTCGGCGACTATGAGATCTACCGCGCCGGCGGTGATGAGTTCGTGGTGCTCTGTCCGGACGTTACTGAAGAGGCTCTGGAAGCTATGACTGCTCAGCTGCGCGCTCTGGCGGATAATACCTCCGATGTCAGCTTTGCTGTGGGTACTGTTTTTTGCAGCGGTGAGTACGATGTCCGCAATGCTATGCAGTTGGCTGATGAGCGAATGTACAGGGATAAGGAGGAGTACTACCGCCTTCATCCGGAAAAAGACCGCAGAAATCGAAACAGGCAGTAACTTCTCTGCCTGCCGGTATATGATATGATGACTGCCCGTTTGGCGTGAGCTTATGCTCTTATGCCGGACGGGCAGCTGACGTTTTGGCTGATGTAGAATTTTTCTTCGGATACAGCCGCTTTTTTGGCGTTTTGTTTAACTGGATACAAAATTGTCAACGTAAATTCTATATTTATGACACCGAAAAAATACATTTTGTTGATTATCCTAAAATAATTATGAAATGTATGAGATTTCACTGGCTGTTTTTTGTATGATTAACAACTATTTCATTGACATTGTGCGATAAATATGGTATAATAAAACAAATAAGATAACTATATTACCGTTGCAAAGAGAGGTGAGGCTCATGGCGAACACCGAAATACAAACAAATGTGGACGGCCTGCGAGCTGTTGAACTGCATTACAGGACGATCAGGGAAATTTCTTCCGGTCAGACTGCGTTCTATCAATCACAGACACATCTCAATTCCCCTCAGCTGGGTGTCCTTACTCCGGACAAGTTCCGCGATGTCTGCGAAATGACCGATCAGGCTCTGAAATTGTTTGATCTGGAACTCATTCAGGCTATCGAGGCTGTGAATACCTTCACGGAACGTGAACTGAATTTCGGCTGGGTTTCGGTATATATGCCTGTCAGCTTCCTTAGAACTGATGACGCTCTGAAGAAGGTGAATGATACCTGCGCAATGCGGCATACGCCTACAAACCGGCTGTGCTTCGAGCTTTCAGAAAAACTGCTTGCGGAAAACGACGGAAAATCTGCCGGTACTATCGAAAAAATGCGCAACTGCGGTTTCCATTTCATGCTGACCGATTTCGGCGGAAGTACCTGCCCCATGATGAGGCTTTCGGATTTTCCCGTGGATTTCGTAATGCTCAGTCCGGAGGTCGCGAATCATATAGGAAAGGATGAACGTGCTGACAATGCAGTAAAGTCGATCATATCATTTGTCAACGATATTGGCTCTGAGCCCGTGGCAGATGGCGTTTTTAACAGCAGACAGGCGGAAACATTGTACTCCTTTGAATGCGCTTACTGCGCAGGTACTCTTTCCGGCAAGTATATGACCGAAAGGTACGTGAGAAGAAAAACAGATGATCAGAAATCATGAAACCAAATATAGTGCATAGCGCACATAACTATCCCAAGGATTGGAGAGTTCGCCGTGGATGAGAAAATTATTGATGTCCTTGAACTCAGAAGAACCGCAAAAGAGGTAAAGCGTCATGTCGTTATTATGAGGATACTTGCTCTCCTCGCTGTTATCCTCATCCTTATCGTCGCCGTTGCTTATGCCATTTCTTATTTCTATGACAAGTTCGGCAGTTTTACGGTAAAGGTCAGCAAGTACGATATGATCCAGCAGGGACTTACTTTATCAGAAACACCGGAGTATAACAGATCAAATGCTGTGCTCAATGCGGATATTGTCTATGATATGACCAATATCAGCGGCAATGACCTACCCGATAATATCAATATGATAAACGGCAGCCATAACGGCGATAACTACATCGCCTATACCTTCTATCTTATCAATTCGGGTGACGATACCATCACTTATACCGGTGAGATGACAATGGAGAATGTGACAAAGAATGTCGATGAGGCCGTAAGGATCGCTGTTTATAAAAACGGCGACAAAACTGTTTATGGTAAGACTAAGTCCAACGGACATGGCAAGGAAAGCGACTGCGACAGCGAATTCCTTTCTTCATCGACTGTTATGAGGACCTCTACAAGTGGCTTTGAGGCTAAGGCAAAGGACAAATATACCGTAGTAGTATGGCTCGAAGGAAATGATCCCGACTGCCTCGATGATATAATCGGCGGTACATTAAAACTTAGCATGAATTTTAAAATTACAGAATCTACTTAAAAGGAGAATTATTTAATTATGAAAAAGACGCTGAGTATCATTGTTAATGTGGTGGCTTGGATCGTTCTGATCCTTGCATTTCTTATTACTATCGTGGTTTTTTCCTCCGGAAGAAATAACGGAGTTGCAAACATTATGGGTTATATCCCCATGACCGTCGCTTCAGACTCTATGAAGCCTACCTTCAGTAAGGGCGACCTTATCGTCTGCCGTGAGGTTGATGATATTAATTCCCTGAAAGAGGGCGATGTCATCACCTTCTGGACTGTCATCGACGGCAGCCGCGTTAAAAATACCCATAGGATCGTGGGCGTAAATGAATTTGAAAGTACCCGCAGCTTCGTTACCCGAGGCGATAATAACAGCCTCGATGATACCCTTCCGGCTTACGCAAGTGATGTTATCGGCAAGTGGACAAACGTTAAGCTGGCTGGTCTGGGTAAGGTTATGGACTTCCTCCGCACTAAGACCGGTTTCTTCGTTTGCATACTCATTCCGATGGCTCTCTTCTTCCTCTTTGAGCTGTATAAGTTCATCGTTACTCTCATTGAGGTCAAGCGTCCCGAAAATCCGGAGATCGACGAGGAAGAGATCAAGCGCCGTGCTGTTGAGGAGTACCTCGCAAGTCAGAAGAAAGATGCCGCTGATCCTGTAGAGGAGGCTGCCGAAAAGCTGGAAAAGGCTGCGGAGGCTGCGGCTGGGACTGTCGGAAATGCAGCGGATAAGATAAGTGATGCCGCCGAAAAAGCAGCGGATAAAGCTGAGGATATAAAGGATGAAGCTGCTGAAAAAATAGAAAAGGCTGCTGAGGCTGCCGGTAATACAGTGGATAAGATCAGTGATGCCGCCGAAAAAGCTGCGGATAATGCTGAGAGTATAAAGGATGAAGCTGTCGAAAAGACTGAAAATGCAGCGGATGCTATCAAGGATACTGTTGAGGATAAGACTGAAGAGGCTGCCGGAAAGATAATGGACGCTGCTTCCGGAATAATTGAAGATGCCGCTGAAAAACTGTCAGAGACAGCTGAGAAAGCTATAGGAAATACAGAAACAGCCGAGTGATTCGGTCTGGGTCGATGCAAGAAAGCATATGACTTTTGGAGTAGGTTATGAACGGATTTCTAAAATGGTTTTTTGCATTTATGTCTGAAATGCTGAAAGGTTATGCAGAAATAGTCCGCGGTATCGGAAAAGGCATTAAACAGATATTTAATATCGGAAACTACATCAATATTTTCAAAGAGTATTCTGTGGACTACGGTGCGGTAAGCTGGGTGCTGTCGATCCTTGCGATCGTCATTGTTATCGCTATTTACCTCCTTATCGCTGCTATGATAGTTTTGGCGGTAAGAAAGTATATCCGCTTCAGACATTCTATCGTCAGCAATGAGGACCTCCTTGAGGAAATATCCGAGCTTCAGCGCAAGGTGCTGAAAATGACAAAGGAAAAGGACGAGATCATGGCGATGAAGGTCGCTCAGATGGGTATCCCTACTTCCGGTGCACTGTCCTTCGCTGATGGTACTGCTGCACTCCAGACTGCTGAGGGCGGCGAAGCTCAGCCTGTTGTGGTCGAGAGCGGCGTGATCCAGACCAGCGACAACAGATTCTCCAAGCTCCTTGAAGTCGATAACTTCTACAAGGAGTACACTCCACCTGAATACGATAACGATATTACACTCGAGGGCATCTGCGACAGGTTCAGAAACTTCGCCTGCTCGCGTATGCATCTGTACTATGAGCCTAAAACTATCAGACTCTTCCTTGCAGGTATGGCTTCTACCAAGCTCATTATCCTCCAGGGTATCTCCGGTACAGGTAAGACCTCCCTGCCGTACTCCTTCGGTAAGTTCTTACAGGTGGATACCACTATCGCTTCCGTTCAGCCTTCATGGCGTGACCGTACTGAGCTTTTCGGTTACTTCAACGAATTCACTAAGAACTTCAATGAGACCGAAGTACTCAGAAGAATTTACGCCTCTAATTATAATGACGACGTTAACCTCATCCTCCTCGATGAGATGAATATCGCCCGTGTCGAGTACTACTTCGCTGAGATGCTCTCCATCCTCGAAATGCCTAACGCGGACGAGTGGGAACTGGATATTGTTCCTAATGTGTGGAGCACTGACCCTGTGAAGCTGGATAAGGGTAAACTGGTCATTCCACAGAATATCTGGTATATCGGTACCGCGAACAACGATGACTCTACCTTCGCTATCTCCGATAAGGTTTATGACCGTGCTCAGCCTATCAACCTCGACTCAAAGGGCGTAGTGTTCGACGCGCCCGATACTCCTCCTATGAACCTGAGCTTCGCCCATCTCGATCAGCTCTTCAAGGAGGCCTTCGACAAATACCCCATTTCTCAGGAAAATCTCAAGAAGATACAGCAGCTTGACCTCTGGGTAATCGAAAAGCTGAGAGTCGCTTTCGGTAACCGTATCCTCAAGCAGATGAACCTCTTCGTTCCGGTTTACGTGGCCTGCGGCGGCGATGAGCTCGACGGCATCGACTACGTTCTGGCTACTAAGATCTTCAGAAAGTTTGAGTCCCTTAACCTTGCTATGCTGAGAGAGGAGCTCCGTGAGCTCTGTGCTTACATCACCAAGACTTTCGGCAAGAACAAGATGCAGGAATCTATCGCTTACCTTGAAAGACTCCAGAAGCTGTTCTGATAGTGAATAACTATTCATGATCAGAGCATCCGTGATAGTTTACAAAAAAGCAGGTGAGAACGAGTGAACGGATCATATAATGACTGGTACCGTGAATTTTCAGAATATACGGAATTATTCGATAAGGATGAATTGTTCGGCGCTCTCGATTCTCTCCTGAACGCAAGCCGCAATACCTTCGCCTTCAATAAGAAGATCATGGCAAAGGCGATCGATGTTTCATGGGTCGAGGCGATCGAGAACGGACTCGTCCACGTTGATAACTTCCTGCGTAATCCAAGACGTACTATCGAGGATGTGGAAGAAGTTGTGCCTATCGCTCTTTCCAAGAAGATCACCGTGGAGTCCGTAAAGCATCTGGCTCAGCATACCGACCTGATTCAGAGCATCGACCCCAAAAGCGGCAAGATAACCCCGTCCAAGATACTCAACGTGCATAAGGAGGAGAGCCTCCTGACGTATGAGAATAAGTTCGTCAATACCCTGATCGACAGACTGTACATATTCATCAATACAAGATATGAGAAGCTGGCGCAGGTCGCTAAGGACGAGGAGGTCTTTTCTCTGGGCTACGATACCGTCGTTGATGACGGTACCGGCGGTAAAATGAAGATCGATATGAAGATCGAAACTATCGACAGCCTCGATACCTACGATGCCAACGGTTATACCGTGTGGCAGAGAGTCGAAAAGCTCAAAAAGGCTATCGAAGGCTATAAGGGCTCTGAGCTGTGTACGGCTCTGGGCAATACCTTCATCAGACCGCCTGTTATGCGTACCAACGCTATCATGAAAAATGTCGATCTTAAAGCCTGCCTTACTCTCTGGCAGTATATCGAAGGCTACGATAAGGTCGGTTATGAGATAAATGTTCAGAATACCGCCGTTAAGCCGGAGGGTGAATACGTCAGCGATTTCTATAAGCTCATGGTGCTGAATCTGCTCCTTTTCCGCTCGTATATGAGCAAGGACAGCGATCAGAAGCTTACTGAGCTGAAATCTCAGAAGGCTAAATCTCTGGCACCGAAGTTCCTGAAAAAATTCGATAAGGAGCTTGCTGCGGATTACAGCGTTACGGCTGAGACTACTGCCGGATATATCGCCGCAGACGGTGAACTGGAGCTGAAAAAGCGGCTTCCGCCTAATATGTCTGTGATCTTTGAGCAGATCAACGAAGTTATCAGGATCGAAAGTGCGTACCTCGTCCAGAAGGAAAAGAAACGCCTGGAGGAGGAAAAACGCAGACTCGAGGAAGAAGAAAGACTCCGCGAACAGCAGCGTATCGAGGAGGCTCGCCGCGCTGAGCTGGAACGCATTCGCAAGGAAAAAGAAGAGGAAGAACGCCGCGTTCAGGAAATGCTGGAAAAAAAGCGTGCTGAACAGGAGGCTGCCGAGCGTGAGCGCGAACGCCTCGAACAGGAGCGGCTGGCTCGTCTCGAGGAACAGCGTAAGCGTGAAGAGGAAGAGCGCCTGAAGCGCGAGGAAGAAGAACGCATCGCCGCTGAACGTGAACGCATCAGACAGAATAAGGAATTCGCCCGCGCTGAACTGGGCGAGGCTGAGGGACTCGATGCCGATATGCTGGATAACGGTCCCGATGAGGAAACTCTTGAAAAGCAGGCTTACGCTGAGGTCACCGATGAGGAGATCATGGAGGCTGAGGCGGCTATGGAGGATTCAGGTGAGGCTGAGGGCTTCGAGGATCCCCGTGCTGTTGCTGCCCGCATGAAGCTCGAACAGCAGAAGCGCGAGAAGGAACGCGCTGAGGCTGAACGCGCTGCAAGACTAAAGGCTGAACGTAAGCGCTTTGAAAATAAACCGTTCAGAGAGATCTACAAAGAATACTCCTGGAACCCAATCTACGTTATCATCAGACTGGTACGCCTTGCACTGGCTCTGCTGTTCGGTATCGTTCCGGAAAATACCGATAATCCCGGATATAAGAAGCTCCTCGCAGAAAAGAAGGCTGCTCAGGAGGAGCGCGAACGCGAAAAGCAGGAACGTCAGGAAATGGAAGTGTACTACAAAAAGTACGCTCAGGAAGCAAAGTATCAGCTTATGCGCCTTATCGGCGATATGAAGTTCAAGCGTAAAAAACGCAAGGAACAGAAAAATAAACCGCGTCCGGCCTATACTCCGCCGGTTCGTACTCCCGAGGAGCAGAAGGCTATCAATCTTGAGATGAAACGCCTTTACAGAGAGTACCATGTCAGCGTTATCAAAAAGCTGGGACGCGCTATTGAAAACCACAAGCTCGAAAAGAAAGAGCTGAATGAAGGTATCCGCGCTATTGCCGGTGAAGCTGCAGCTGCGCCGGCGCCGGAGGTGGAATCCGATAACGACGGTTCAAGAACTGCCAATATCATCACTACGGTGATACTTATTGCTGCGGTTATATTTACCGCCTATGTTATGGTTTCTTCTGCTCACGGCAAGGCTGTGAATGTGTTCGGCAAGAGCGTTCTGAAGGTCGTTACCGGCAGTATGGAGCCTTCGATCCACGTCGGCGACTATATAATAGTCGAAAAGACTGATACAAACTCACTGAAGGAGGGCGATATTATCTCCTTCTACTCGGATCAGAACGATATTTTAGACCTGCTTGTGACTCACAGGATCGTCAGCGTCAACAGCGACGGTACTTATGTGACTAAGGGCGATGCCAACCCCGTAAGCGACAGCGTGACTGTCCGCCCGGAACGCATCGTCGGAAAATATACCCATAAGGCACGGTTCTTCATATGGGTCGGTTCATTCGCCAATGTGCGGAAGATAATTCTGCTTCTGGTGATGATCGTTACCACCGGTATCGCGTTCTACGAAACACGTACCGTTATGAAGATCGGCAGACAGACTGCCCGGGAACGGGAAGAGGAAGAGAAAAAACGCCGCGAGGCTGCTGTAAGAGAGGCTATCGATGCCGAAAAACGACGTCTCGAGGAGATAGGGTATGTTCCAGGAGATGAGGTGAATACTTTTGAATCAAGAGAAACTGATGAAAAGGAGAATGATTAGGGCACTGATCCTTGCCGGTATCACCTTTATCGCTTTGTTGGTTTTCATCGCTTTGTATATCGATGAGACAAGACGAGTTCAGGAAACCTACCGCAGACAGTACCACACCTGCCTTACTAAGGTTACGGAGGATATAGATTCTTACCTGAATAACGACGGCGACCTTGATTTCAGGTATACACGCATCGTCAGCGATATGAGCTGCGCGGATTCTTTTGCATTCCTTATCGACGGTCCGGAGGAGCATAAACGGGTCGTTACGGAGGTACTGACCTGCGTTATGAAGTTCCCTGAACAGATGCGGCAGAAATTGCCGGAGCTGAAAGCGGCTATCGAGGATATGCTCGCGGAATACGATAAGGGCTATGATGAGGCTGCTAAGATCGTGGCTTCCATTGATAAAAAAGGACATTGATGAACAGGAGGAGCTGTAATGGGCGAAAAACGGCGTCTTAAAAAGGAAATCAAGCTCTGTATGAGCACTATCAAGGAGATAGAAAGAAAGCGCTCTCGTTCTCAGTCGGCGCTTGTACAGGCTATCCTTCTTCAGGAACAGCCTGACGAAATGGATGTTGAGTGGTTCAATAAGTATACCGGCGAAATAACCGCTTGCCGTAATCATATGATAGAATTGCAGAAAAAACTCAACTCGCTTAAATAACCTGCTACTGACCGTCCCTGCCGGACGGTCAGTGCTTTTCTTTATTGCCTTATTATTGCTTCCCGGATTATATCACCTTCGTTGACCATTCCTCTATATTCCATATATTATCTGCGATGTCCATATAGAATTCTGGCTCGTGACTGACGATGAGGACTGTTCCTTTGTAGTCCTTTATCGCCTTCTTCAGCGACTCCTTGGCATCTACGTCAAGATGATTGGTCGGCTCGTCAAGTACAAGCAGGTTGACCTCCTTCAGCATGATGCGGCATATCCTTACCTTTGCATTCTCTCCGCCGGAGAGTACCCTCATCTGTGAGGTGATGTGCTCCGTGGTCAGTCCGCATTGTGCAAGTGCTGCTCGTACTTCTGCATTGGTCATTGAGGGATATTCCTCCCATATTACGTCAAGGGCGGTTTTCGATGTGCTTTCCTCTTCCTGCTCAAAATAACCATATTCCACGAACTGGTCGTGTTCAACATAGCCTGATACAGGCGGTATTATTTTCAGCAGAGTTTTCAGCAGCGTGGACTTTCCTATGCCGTTTACTCCGCGGATAGCTATTTTCTGGCCGTTCTCTACCTTGACCGATATGGGCTTGGTCAGCGGCTCATCGTATCCGAGAACTACCTCCTTGCAGTCGATTACTACACGCCCGGGAGTACGTGCCTTCCTGAATGCGAATGTCGGCTTAGGTTTTTCACGCATAAGGGTTATCTTGTCCATTTTGTCCAGCTTTTTCTGTCTGGACTTCGCCATGTTAGTTGTGGCTACACGAGCTTTGTTCCGTGCGATGAAGTCCTCAAGGTCAGCTATCTCTTTCTGCTGCTTTTCATATGCCTGCTCGATCTGCTTCTTCTTCAGCTCATACATCCTTGTGAAGTTGTCGTAATCTCCGGTGTATCGCGTCATTACGGCGTTCTCAACATGATATACCACGTTGATGACGCTGTTCATGAACGGTACGTCATGGGATACAAGTATGAACGCATTTTCGTAGTTCTGGAGAAAATTGGTCAGCCACCTGATATGGTTCTCGTCAAGGAAGTTGGTCGGCTCGTCCAGTATCAGTATCATCGGATTCTCCAACAGTACCTTCGCAAGAAGTACCTTTGCCCTCTGACCGCCGGACAGCTCCGCAACATCTCTGTCAAGCCCTATTTCGTTCAGTCCAAGTCCGTTGGCGTATTCGGAGATCTTCGCATCTATGGTGTAGTATCCGCTGTAGTCGAGTATGCTCTGTATCTCTCCCACTTCCTCCATGAGTTCGTTCATCTCGTCCTCGGAACAGTCGGACATCTTCTCGTACAGCGTCAGCATTTCTGCTTCAAGCTCCGACAAATGGTCGAATGCCTCACGCAGTACGTCACGGATCGTCTTCCCTTTGGCAAGTGTGCTGTACTGGTCAAGATAGCCTGTGGTTATATGTCTGCACCACTCTATCTTTCCTTCGTCAGGTTGCAGCTTGCCCATGATTATATTCAGAAATGTGGACTTTCCTTCGCCGTTTGCTCCGACAAGTCCTACGTGCTCACCTTTGAGCAGCCGGAATGATGCGTCGTTAAGTATCTGCCGCGCTCCGAATCCGTGAGTTACGTGTTCAACATTGAGTATGCTCATATTTATCCTCCAGTATCATATCGTCATATATTGCTCACCCAACTAAACTTTGCCAACCAATGCTCAACATAAAGGAAATATATCAAGGAAGGAAAACGCAGGAATGCTTTCGCATTTCAAGTTTTTCTGACGCAGATATATTTCCTTTCTGACTTCGCCTTTCTGGCAAAGTTTAATTGGGGGAGCAATACTGTATTATACCACAAAACTACACACCGTGTAAAGTGCGAAATTATATCGCATATTTACCGCAGCTGACGAATATCATTCAGTAGCGAAAGGAGCTGCTGAAATGGATAAGTTATACAGGAAAATTATTACCGGTGTCCTGATGTGCGGCGGTACTCTGCTGACTATTATCGCTGCGGCACATTTTTCTACATCAGGAAACAATGAGGTGCGTCCCGTTGCGCTGACGGGCTTCAATGACAGTACACCGACTATTGTGCTTGACGCTGGTCATGGTGGTATCGACGGGGGCTGCACTTCAGCTGACGGTATACCCGAAAAAGGTATAAATCTCAGCATACTGCTGCGCCTGAGAGATCTGCTGCGCATATCCGGATATGAGGTCGTCGTCACACGCGACAGCGACCGCTCGATCCATGACGACGGTGTGGAGGGTATCGCTGCGCAGAAAAGCTCCGACATGGATAACCGCCTTGCTCTGTTCAACAGCGAACAGAATGCTGTCTGCATCTCCATTCACCAGAATCAGTTCACAGACCCTATCTACAGCGGTGCGCAGATGTTCTATTCAGCCTCAAACAAGCGGAATGAAGCACTTGCTCAGTCCCTCCAGAGCAGCTTCGCAGAGCTGCTGCAGCCGGATAATACCCGCGAGATAAAACAGTGCGGCAAGGAGCTGTTTCTGTGCTACTACAGCGAGAATCCCACTGTTATGGCGGAATGCGGCTTTTTGTCCAATCCGGAGGAGGCGGCTCTGCTGAATACCGAGGAGTACCAGCAGAAGGTGGCTATGGTGCTGTTCAAGGGACTCAGCGATTTTCTGGAGGAGAGCTGACGGCGAGAGACGGTCGGAAGGACCGTCTTTTTTTATTGTTAATATTGCAAAACAAAACCAGACATGATATAATATAATGTATCAAATATGGTTTGAGGAGTGGAAAAACTATGGGAATTTTCGATAAAATGCGTGAACCGGTGGTGCTCAGAGATAACAGCGATGCAAAAAAACAGATAGAGCAGCTGAACAATTACCTGAATACGGCTCCGGAAGATATAAAGCCGCAGATCCAGCAGGATATAAGGCTTTTGCAGTATGGTATAAGCGGAGAAGAGGCTCTCATGTTTGAACTGCAAAACAGCCATCTGCCAATGTATATAATGCATGATCTGTTCTTTGAGCAGAATGGTCTTAAAGCTCAGATCGACTTCCTTATCGTGACCCGCAGACTTGTTATCGTATTGGAGTGCAAGAATCTTTACGGTAATATAACTATTGATAATCAGGGCAATTTTACGCGCAAAGTGCAGATGGGTACCTATAATCAGAAATCAGGTATTTATAGTCCGGTCACGCAGAACGAGCGGCATATTAAAATGATCCGTGAGATGCGGCGTTCTTGTCAATCGTTAATTGCGAAGATAAACTTTGATAAGAATTTCGATGAAAAGTATAAGTCGATCGTGGTTCTGGCAAATTCCGGTTCGGTACTGGAAATGCGCTATGCTCCGAAGGATATTAAGGATAAAGTTGTCAGGTTAGACGGACTTATCAGGTATATTGAAAAACTTGAGGAGCAAAGCGCGGCAGGCATAATGTCAGAAAAAGAAATGAAAGAATTAGCTGATTATTTTTGCGAGAAAAGTGTAGCTAACACGAAGGACTATACCGAAAAATACCGGGTGGGTATTACCGATGCGGGAACTGAAAACAATAATGGTGAAGCAGCCAATGTCCAATGCTTATCGTTGGAGGGGACACCATTATACGAAGCTCTGAGGTCTTATAGATTCAAAAAAAGCCGTGAGGAAGGTATGAAACCATATTATCTGTTCAACAATCAGCAGCTTGAAGCTCTTATCCGTTCAGATCCGCATTCTATCAGTGATCTCAAACGCATAAGTGGTTTTGGCGATGTAAAGTGCAATAAGTATGGCGATGATATACTGAAAATACTTGCAGACCATCGAAACAGATAGCATTATCTTTTGTGCTGACATCAAATAACCGTAAAATGGCATTTATCCGGCGCAGTCCAGCATATATATTACTGTCCGCAAAAGCTGACGAGGGGAGTGATATATTTGAAGGCTCAGCCGGAACAGCGCGCAGTTGTACTGGGGCGGTACATCATGGAGAACAAAGCCACAGTCCGCAGTACAGCCTGCCGATTCGGGATAAGCAAAAGCACAGTCCACAAGGATGTCAGCGACAGGCTGAAAAAGGAGGATCCGGAGCTTTACCGCCGTGTCAAGGAGGTTCTCGAGACCAATAAGCGCGAACGCCACATTCGCGGCGGACTCGCTACACGGAAGAAATACGCAGAGTTAGCGGAGCAGAAAAAATACGGACGGCACTGAGCCGTCCGGTGTATAGCAGAGACAGTGAGACACTACGGTGCACAGCGGCTATTCACGGGCCGCAGCTGCGATTTCTGACGTCTGCCACCGCGGAGCTCCCGTACCGCCTTGGAAGCTCCGCGGCGGAAGTGTCGAACTGCTCTTTATATATTCTATGCAGAAACACTCAAAAACGACAAGGAAATAACTGCATATACCCAAAATCTAATCTGTCATTGTTGTCAGCACTGTGTAACTTTTAAGTACTGTTTTGTATAACAACTGACATTGGTATGTTATTGCAATTCTGGGTATTTGCGGGTATAATAATTACAGAAAGAGAAAATAAGAAACGCAGAAATGAATTCATACAACGCCTACGATACCTCCGGGCGTTAAACACACCTTTTCAGATAGGAAAGCTGTCCCGACTGTCCAACGGGGCAGCTTTTCCTTGTTT